>CAMZKE010000032.1 GCA_947311115.1 uncultured Bacteroidales bacterium
AATATTAAGCATACAGTCTGTTTTCACAAAAGACTCTGCCAAGCAAATAATAAAACAACTTTTTAATTGTAATAATCAGTCTTTTACTACAGGTGGAAAACAAATAATAAAGCAAATAGATTAAATTTATTATTTAGAATTATTTAAAATAATTTAACTATATTTGTTGACAAAAAAATAAACATTATGTACAAATACCTAATTTTAACAATTTTTATTTACTTTGTTTCTAATACAAATGCACAGGTTAATTCCGAAAAAGAAAAGTCGGAAAAGGCTGCATTAAACCCAAATTCACAAACAGCAACAGTTGAAACAGACAGTATAGCATCAAAAAAACTATCAAAATTTGCTCAGTTTAACAAAAAAGCAGAAGCTCTTTTTAAAGTTATGCCATTTCCTATGGTTTCTTACTCAACAGAAACCGGTTCGGTATTTGGTTTAGCGAAATACAATATGGTTAATTTAGTTAAAGATGATACTATTTCTTCATCCTCAAGCTTTAGCGAGTTGGTGTCTATTTCTACCGAAGGCCAGTTTAAGGTTGTATTAGGTGGTAATTTGTACCTAAATCAAAATAAATTAATCCTAAATGGTGGTGCTCAATATGTAGAGTATCCTGAATATATCTTAGGTGTAGGTAACGATGTTAGACGCGAAGATGCTGAACGAATAAAAACTAAAAGAATTGTTTTTCATAACACAGCACTGTACGCAATTAATAAATCTAAAACATTATATGCGGGTATAACACAAGAATATAAAAACTATATAAATGTTGAAAGCATTACAGAACAAATAGGAGAAACACCATTTTTAGATAGCACAAAATATGCCGGTTATCAAGGCGGAATATCATCCGGCTTTGGAGTTACTGCTATATTCGATAAAAGAGACCATAAATACAATGCTATGAATGGAGTATTTGCATCAGCAAGTTTTATGACATTCGGAAAAGTATTTGGTACTGATTTTAATTACAACTCATTTGAATTTGATTTTAGAGCATTTTATAATCCTTGGTTTAAACACGTAATTGCGTTTCAATTTGTAACTCAGCAAAATGCTGGAAATGTTCCTTTTTATTCCTTAGCACAAATTGGAGGAACTAATCGTATGCGTGGATATTATTTAGGTGCAATTAGAGATAAAGTTTTAGCTGATTCGCAAATTGAATACCGTATGCCTATATGGTCTATTTTTGGAATTACAGCTTTTGCAAGTGCCGGTAGAGTAGCCGAAACATATAGCGGTATATCGTTAGATGGTTTGTGGTATGCCGGCGGTGTTGGACTTAGAATAATGGTTGATAGCGCTCACAGAGCTAATTTAAGAATTGACTTTGGTTGGGGTGAACAAAATGCAAAAGCCTTAGTTATAGGCTTTACAGAAGCTTTTTAAAGAAATATATTTCATGTAATTACACAATATATTTGAAAAACTAATTTTCAGTTATTTCATTAAGGCAATTTATACTACTTTTGTATAGTTTAATAATGGCAAAGTTTTTGTTTGTAAACTTTAATTAATGAAAAAAGCCTTTAAAATATTTTTAATTTCTTTACTTATTATTGTTGGTTTAATAACCGGAGCTTCATTTATTATTGGTTATTTTTATGAAGATGAAGTTGTTAGTATTGTATTAAAAGAGTTAAATAAAAACATTAAAACAGAAATTAATATTGGTTCTTACGATTTTTCTGTGTTTTCTAAATTCCCTGATGCAGCTTTAGAATTTAAAAATATTACAGCTAAATCAACAAAAAATTTTAAATCGAACAATTCTTACGAGGATACTTTATTTACTGCAAAAAGTATTTTCTTGCAATTTAATATTTTTGATATAATAAAAAAGCATTATAACATAAACGCAATACATATTGATGGTGCTGATGTAAGACTAATAACGAATAAAAAAGCAGAAGAAAACTTTCATTTTTGGGTTTCAGACTCTACTAAATCTAGCAACTTTAAACTACAATTAAAATCGGTTAAAATTACTAAAACAAAAGTTGTTTATATAAATAAAATAAAGCGTGCAGACCTTAAGGTTTACACTAATAAATTTACATTAAACGGCGATTTTACATCAGATACATATTTATTAAAATCTAAAGGAAAAATAGACATAAAAAAATTACAATTTGATAAAGTAAACTATGCGACAGCAAATAATATATCGTTAAAATCGGATATAAAAGTTGATAACAATACATTTACTGTAAAAAAGGGACAACTACTTTTAAACAACCTTAGTTTTAATATTGATGGTAATGCAAATTACAAAGACAAATTAAAATTAGACATTAAAATGTCGGGCAACAATATTGATATAAAATCATTATTATCGGTTTTACCGGAAATTGCAAAAGAAAAAGTAAATAACTATAAAAGCACAGGTAAATTTTACTTTAACGGAACAATAAAAGGTGAGGTAAGTAATTACAAATCGCCAAGTATAGAAACAGATTTCGGAATAAATAATGCTGAAATTACAAACACAAACTCTAATATTAAACTAACAAAGGTTTCGGCAAAGGGTAAATGGAGTAATGGTAGTGAAAACAACGCAAAAACATCATATCTACAACTCGATAGTTTAGATGCAAACTTAAACGGAAATAGAATATCAGGCAATTACAAAATAACAAATTTTAAAAGTCCTACAATAAAAATAAACTCAGATATAAATACAGAATTAAGTGAAATTGTTAAATTTTTAAGTATTGATACTATCGAAAATATATCAGGTAAACTTACTGGACATATAAATTTTAATGGTAAATTTAAAGATTTTAATAATATTACAAATGCCGATATAGCTCGGTCTAAAACAACAGGTTATGCCAATTTGGAAAATGTTTCTTTAAAATTAAAAGATTCCGATTTTGAAATAAAAAATATTAATTCAGGTTTAAAATTCAATAGTAAAAGTATAACAATTGATAGTTTACGCTTTAAACAAGGCAATAACGATTTCTTTATTAAAGGCTTTCTTTACAATATTTTACAGTATTTTTTAATTAATGATAAAGATATTAGACTTTCAGGAACTTTAAAGTCTAAAAACTTCGATTTAAACGAGTTTTTAGAATATTTAAGAGCCAAAAAACAAGAAAAAGCCGATAATAAAAAAATAAATATTGAAGAATTTATTACATACAAATTAAATTTTGACATAGACAATTTTAAATACAAAAAATTTGAAGGCAAAAACTTAACCGGTAATTTAAAATATTACGAAAAAACGGTTTCAATAAATAATATTTCAATAAATACACTTGATGGTAATTTTTCGGGAAATGTATTTGTTCAAGAAATAGATAGTACCAGATTTAAATTTACAGCCAATCCGGAATTAAGAAATATAAACATAAATAAAATGTTTACTGTTTTCGATAATTTTGGGCAAGATTTTATTGAAGCAGAAAACCTAAAAGGCATTATTAACTCAAAAAACAAACTTAGTTTTTTAATGAACGACAAAGCAGAAATTGATGAAACATCGTTAAATGTATTGTCTGATATTGAAATAAATAACGGTGAGCTAAATCATTTTGAACCAATGAAACAATTGTCTCGTTTTATTGCGTTATCCGAACTTGAAAATATTAAATTCTCTACAATAAAAAATCAGATACGAATAGAAAATAAAACTATTTACATTCCTAAAATGGATATTAAAAGCTCGGCCTTTACAATTACTGCCGGTGGCGAACACCATTTTAATGGCAAGTATAATTATAAGTTAAAAGTGTTGCTGTCTGACGTGCTTTCGTCTAAAGCAAAAAGAGCAAAAAAACAAAACACTGAGTTTGGGGTTATTGAAGATGATGGACTTGGGCGTACAAGTTTATTTTTAAATGTAGTTGGAACAAAAAATACTGTCGATGTTAGTTATGATACTAAAGCAGTAAAAGAAAATATTAAGGATAAAGCCAAAGATGAAAAATCGAACTTAAAAACTATTCTTAATGAAGAGTTTGGGTGGTTTAAAAAAGACACCTCTATTACTAAAACAAAGAAAGAGAAAAACAAAAAAGAAAAAGCTAAAAAGAAGAAAAAAGTTTCAATACAATGGGACGATGAGTAAAAATATTTTAAAGCCTATCTAATTTGATAATTTTCCATAAAGAATATTTACATTTTATTTCTATTATTAAGGTAAGCTAACAAAACCTGATTAAAACCTTCGTTAATATCTGCTTCAATAAAATGAATTTTATTTTGCCCTGTTTTTAGCTTAATTTCATTAAAATATGTTTTAAATTTACTTCTAATATTTTCACCTATTTCAGTTGGTGTAAGTTTTACTTCTTTTTCGGTTTCTAAATCAACAAATCGGTAAGGTCTATTTGCAAAATCAAAATCTAACTCGTGTTTTTTGTCACGTAAATGAAATAGAATTATTTCGTTTTGTTTAAATCTTAAATGTTGCAATGCATCGAAAAGTTTTTCGCTATTCTCCGGTTCTAACATATCGCTAAAAATAATCACTAACGAACGTTTATGAATTATTTCGGCAATTTCGTTAATGCACTTAGCAGCATTAGTTTTTATATTTTTTAATTTATTTTGTTTTTCCAGAATTTCTTCAAGCTTGCTGTATATTAATGATGTTTGCGACTTTGATAATTTTGAATTAATATGAAAATCTAAATCTTCAGAAAATAAAGATAAACCTACAGCATCACGCTGACGTTTAAATAAATTTATTAATGCAGCTGCAGAAAAAATAGAAAAATTTAGCTTGTTTATTTTAGAATTAACAGGAAAAAGCATTGAAGAAGATGTATCTATAATAATATGACAACGTAAATTCGTCTCTTCTTCAAATCGTTTAACAAATAGCTTATCGGTCTTTCCAAAAAGTTTCCAATCTATAAATTTTGTGCTCTCACCGGTATTATATGCACGATGCTCGGCAAACTCAACCGAAAAACCATGGTAAGGGCTACGGTGCAAACCTGTAATAAAACCCTCTACTACCTGATTTGCCACAAACTCAATGTTTTTATATTGGTCGGTTTCAAATATTTCTTTTAAATTATTCAAAAAAAATTATTTTTTTGTTTTTGTAAAAGTAATATACTTTTAACAATTAAGTTTAATTTAGCATACACAAAAAAAATTTTTATGGTAAATATTGAATTTAAAATTGAAGATACTTGGCTAAAAGTACTGAATAATGAGTTTAAACAAGATTATTTTATAAAACTAAAACAATTCTTAAACGATGAGAAATTAAAAAACAAAAAAATATATCCGCCTGAGAATTTAATTTTTAATGCTTTCAATAAAACACCTTTTAATAAAGTAAAAGTTGTAATTCTTGGTCAAGACCCTTATCATGGGGCAGGTCAAGCTCATGGTTTGTGTTTTTCTGTACCTAATGGGATTAAAATACCACCATCGTTAAGAAATATATATAAAGAATTAAATACTGATGTTGGTTTTGCAATACCTACAAGTGGTAATCTTGAAAAATGGGCAGCTCAAGGCATTTTGCTAATAAATTCGACTCTAACCGTAAGAGATTCTGAGGCTGGTTCTCATCAAAAAAAAGGTTGGGAAATGTTTACTGATAATGTTATAAAAACAATTTCTGATAAAAAAGAAAATATTGTTTTTATTTTATGGGGGAATTATGCCAAAAGTAAAGAAAGTTTAATTGATAAAGAGAAGCATTTTATAATTAAGTCGGTTCATCCATCGCCTTTATCAGCATCTCGTGGCTTTTTTGGAAGTAAACCATTTTCAAAAATAAATAGTTACTTACAAAGCAAAGGTTTTGATTGTATAGATTGGAGTTTGTAAAAGTACCGGTAAAAAATACTTTTTGTAAATACTATCCACAAATTTAGACTTACATTTTATGTGAGTTTATGTGCAAACGGTAAAACATGTATTTGATACTATATGTTCTATATATACATTTGTGCATAGCAAATATTAAAAATATTATAATTTATTCTGTTCGAATACTCAAAGCCTCGGCTTTGAGTATTTTTTTGGCATAAAAGTTGATTTACATCAATAAATGTTATATTTTATGCGTATGCGGTTTATTATAGTAATATTATTTCTTTTAAATATATACACATTACAAGCACAAGATACTATTGGTAAAACACCTGATGGTTATATTGTGGCTTTGGCTGTAGTTGATGGAGACACAATGCCGCAAATAAGACTTCGCCAAGTTTATGTTATGCCTAAAAAAGTTTATTATTCTAAAAAAGAAAAACGAAGATTTTTACGTTTAGTAAGAAAAATAAAAAAAGTATTACCTTATGCCCAGTTAGCAAATAAAACTTTAAGAGAAGTTAATGACCAATTAGAAGGGATAGATGATAAAAGAATTAGAAAAAAATATATTAAAAAAGTTGACAAAGTACTGAAGAAGAGATATGGAAATGAATTGAAAAATCTAACTATTTCTGAAGGTAGAATATTAATAAAACTTATTGATAGAGAAACAGGCTCTACATCGTACGAACTAATTAAAGAATTAAAAGGCTCGTTTTCTGCTTTTATGTGGCAATCTTTAGCCAGACTTTTTGGCGAAAACTTAAAACAAGATTACGACCCTGAAAAAGAAGATAAATTAATTGAAGAAATTCTTATTAGAATACAAGCCGGTCAATATTAAATAATACCGGTAATTATGCAAGTTATTGTATTTTTACAGTAAATTGTTTATAAATCTTCGAAGTCAATATTGGTCATATTATCTCCATGAGGAGTCTCAATATGTTCGGAAGGTTGTTCTTTCTTAATAAAACTTATTACCTCGCTTAATCCATCAGAAAATTTATCAAAATCTTCCTTGTATAAAAATATTTTATGCTTTTCGTAAAATGGGTTTCCTTCAGGAGTGAATTTTTTTTTACTTTCAGTTATAGTTAAATAATACTCGTCGTTTCTAGTTGCTTTAACATCAAAAAAATAAGTTCTTTTGCCAGCTCTTACAGCTTTAGAAAAAATATCTCTTCTTTCTACTTTCTCTATTCCATCTCTCTTCTCGTCAGCCATCTTATTAAATTTCTATTTTCAACCTGCAAAAATAATAAATTTATTATAATAACCTTGTCTATGATGTAAATTTTTAGATATTTTAACAATAGCGTCCTAAATAAAAAAATAAATTAAAAAAAACAGAGAGAAGTTTTAAACTCAAATTATCTTTGAGGTGAACAAAAAACAAACTCTCTGATGACAAATATAAAT
>CAMZKE010000033.1 GCA_947311115.1 uncultured Bacteroidales bacterium
AGGTTAAATTTCTGTAAGTTTAATAGCATTTTAGTTTTTAGCAAATTTATTGTCAGCGGTGGCTTTTTGTTTACTTTTCTGCTAATGGAAAAGTAAAAGCCTGTCTGGCTTTAAGACATATAATGCAAATTATTGGAATTTTGGAATCTTACACAAAGCCACAGTAAGGATTTAATAAGTTGTAAATAAATAACTTGTCATAGCGTTAAATATTACATGTAATATGTTAAATCACTAATATAAAGTACATTAATTATAAGTCCGAAACTACAGTAAAATTATAACTTTTTAGCACAAAGTGTTAGGGAAATTTCTTACTGAAAAAAATATGCAAATTCCATCAATTTTTATTACATTTGCTATCCTTAAAAAAACAAAGTATGATGCAAAAATTAGAAAGATACGTACCTAAAAATAATGTAAGAATTGTAACTGCGGCTTCGCTCTTCGATGGGCACGATGCAGCAATTAACGTAATGCGTAGAATTATTCAATCAACGGGTGCAGAAGTTATTCACTTAGGGCATAACCGTTCGGTAATTGAGATTGTTGATACAGCAATTCAAGAAGATGTTCAAGCTATTGCAATAACATCATATCAAGGAGGTCATACAGAGTTTTTTAAGTATATGTACGATTTGCTCGAAGAAAAGGGTTGTGGTCATATACAACTTTTTGGAGGAGGAGGAGGAGTAATTCTTCCAGAAGAGATTGATGAATTACATAAATATGGTATAACAAAAATATATTCGCCTGATGATGGACGTGAAATGGGTTTGCAAGGAATGATTAACGACCTTGTTAGAAAAGCCGATTTTCCTACAGGAACAGAGACACAGGATATAAATAAAATAAAACAAAAAGATGTAAATGCTATAGCTAGATTAATTTCGGCAGCCGAAAATAATCCGGACAAAATAAAAGATGAATTAATTGAAATTGAGAATATTGCAAAAGAAAGTAATATTCCTGTTTTAGGAATTACAGGAACAGGTGGTGCCGGAAAATCATCGCTAGTTGATGAGCTTGTACGTAGGTTTTTAACAGAATTTACCGATAAAACTATTGCAATTATTTCGGTTGACCCAAGTAAACGTAAAACCGGAGGGGCTTTGCTTGGCGACCGTATTCGTATGAATGCCATAAATAACGAGCGAGTTTATATGCGTTCGCTTGCAACTCGTCAGTCAAATTTGGCTCTATCTCACTATGTTAAAGATGCTGTAAATATTGTAAAAACAGCAGCTTACGATTTGGTTATTCTCGAAACTTCGGGTATAGGTCAGTCTGATACCGAAATTGTTGATCACTCTGATGTATCAATGTATGTAATGACACCGGAATACGGTGCTGCTACGCAGTTAGAGAAAATTGACATGCTTGATTTTGCCGATTTAATAGCACTTAATAAATCTGATAAACGAGGTGCATTAGATGCTTTACGCGATGTACAGCGTCAATATCAACGAAATCATCAGCTTTTTGATAAAGAAATTGAAGAAATGCCGGTTTTTGGTACAGTTGCATCGCAATATGGCGACCCGGGAGTTGACCATTTGTATGTAGCAATTATGAATTTATTGAAAGAAAAGGCTAATGCAGACTTAAATACAAAACTAAAATTAACTACCGATAAATCTGAAAAAGTGTATATTATACCACCAAACAGAACTCGTTATTTATCAGAAATAGCAGAAACAATACGTGGATATAATAAATGGGCAGAAGACCAGTCTGATATTGCAAATAAATTATATGGTTTAAAACAATCGATGGATATTATAGATGATGAAAATACTAAAAATATTATTGATGCAAAATATAAAGAAGTTGAACTTGATTTTGACCCAAAAAATAAATTAATTCTTGAAAATTGGGAAACGAAAAAAGAAAATTATAGAAACGAACATTTTATCTTTAAAGTTAGAGATAAAGAAATAAAAATTGTAACTCATACCGAGAGTTTATCTCATACAATGATTCCGAAAATTTCGTTACCAAAATATAAAGCTTGGGGCGAAATTTTAAAATGGAATTTAAAAGAAAATGTTCCCGGCGAATTTCCTTATGCAGCAGGCGTTTTTCCATTTAAACGTGAAGGCGAAGACCCAACACGAATGTTTGCCGGCGAAGGTGGTCCTGAACGTACAAATAAACGATTTCATTATGTATCCTTAGGTATGCCTGCAAAACGTTTATCAACAGCTTTTGATAGTGTTACTCTCTATGGAGAAGACCCTGCTATAAGACCTGATATTTACGGTAAAATTGGAAATTCGGGAGTGTCAATTGCTTGTTTAGATGACGCAAAAAAACTATATTCTGGTTTTGATTTAGCCGACCCAATGACATCAGTATCGATGACAATTAATGGACCAGCACCAATTTTAGTTGGTTACTTTATGAACGCAGCTATTGACCAGCAATGCGAAAAATATATTAAAGAAAATGGTTTAGAGGCTGAAGTTGAAGCAAAAATTGAAGCTATTTACAAAGAAAGAGACACAAAACGACCTCAATACCAAGGCGAATTACCTGAAGGTAATAATGGTTTAGGTTTAATGTTACTTGGTGTTAGCGGCGAGCAAGTTTTACCTAAAGATGTGTATGATAAAATTAAAAAAGAAACAATTGCAGCAGTACGTGGTACAGTACAAGCCGATATTTTAAAAGAAGACCAAGCACAAAATACTTGTATATATTCTACCGATTTTTCATTAAAATTAATGGGCGATATTCAAGAGTATTTTATAAATAATAATGTTAGAAATTTCTATTCTGTTTCAATTTCCGGATATCATATAGCTGAGGCAGGAGCAAACCCCATTACTCAGCTTGCATTAACTCTTGCAAACGGATTTACTTATGTTGAGTATTATTTAGCTCGTGGGCTCGATATTAATAAATTTGCACCGAATTTATCGTTCTTTTTCTCAAATGGATTGGATCCTGAGTATGCTGTTATTGGTCGTGTTTCACGCTTAATATGGGCAAAAGCAATGAAAATAAAATATGGAGCAAATGCACGTTCGCAAATGCTGAAATATCATATTCAAACATCAGGACGTTCGCTACATGCACAAGAAATTGATTTTAATGATATTAGAACTACCTTGCAGGCTCTTTATGCAATTTACGATAATTGTAACTCGTTGCATACAAACGCTTACGATGAAGCTATTACTACACCAACCGAAGAATCGGTACGTCGTGCAATGGCAATTCAGTTAATAATAAATCATGAGCTTGGCGAAAGTAAAAATCAGAACCCATTGCAAGGTTCTTTTATTATTGAAGAATTAACCGATTTAGTTGAAGAAGCGATTCTCGCAGAATTTGATAGGATTACCGAACGAGGCGGAGTTCTTGGAGCAATGGAAACAATGTATCAGCGAAGTAAAATACAAGAAGAATCCTTATATTATGAAACACTTAAACATAATGGTAAATTACCAATTATGGGTGTAAATACATTCTTATCATCAGAAGGTTCTAAAACTGTTGTGCCACAAGAGGTTATTCGTGCAACTCCAACCGAAAAAGAATATCAGTTAGGAATGCTTAAAGAATTACACAAGACATATAAAGATGAAGCAACAGAAATACTTGCTAAACTTCAAACTAACGCAAAAGACAATAAAAATGTATTTGAAACTTTAATGGAAGCTACAAAATACTGTTCTATTGGTCAGATTACACAATCATTATTCGAGGTTGGTGGTCAGTATCGTAGAAATATGTAGAACCGTATTATTAATAAAAAAAGCTTTATAGAATTTTCTATAAAGCTTTTTTTATGCCATTTTATCTAAAAATTGTATATTTACACAATGCGTCAATTATTTGTGGCAATATTATTTATTTTTATTATTAATTCGTGCAAAAAGGAAGAGGATACTCAAATGCCTTTAATTACAATTACTGAGCCAACCAGTAGTAATTTTGAGGTTTTCGATACAATCTGGATAAAAGCAACAGTATCTGATAATGAGGTGGTTAAATCTGTAAGTTATGGAGTTACAGATAGTAATGCTGATTATATTGCAAATGCAAAAGTAATAACTTATGACTCTAAAAATGTTAATTTTTCTGGTTATATAATATTAAATGATGTAAGAGTTGAGACAGGTAATTACACACTAACAATTACTGCTTTTGATGGTTTTAATACAAAAAAACAATATAAACAGATTTATATTAAAGCCTTAACTAAAAAACTCAAAAAAATATACTGTATTACAGAAACTGCCAGTAACACAAATGTTTACGGATTAGCAGAACAGAATAATATTGAGCTTAAATATACTCTTAACGATAATATTACCGATGCTGCAATAAATTCATACTTGCGTTCAATGTATTTATTAGATAAATCAGGTAATTTAAAGTCAATATCGTTAAATAATTTTGAGCCACATTGGGAAGTTGGTAACTTAAATAATAATCTAGTTGAATATAATGGCAAGTTAATAATTTACGAAGATTTTTGTTTTGCATCAGTTAAAAAAAATAATATTCAAGCTTTTGATATTAATGGAAACGTGAGGAAAACAGCTGTATCAGAACTGTATGCATATGAGCCTTCGTGTTTTACAATTACAAATAATTTTTTTGTAAATTATACTTATAATAATTTTATTTCATCAAATTATATTGAAAAGCTATATTACACTAGTGGTGCATCGCAATCTTATTATAGTGTAAATTTTGATGTTATTAATATTCTACCATTAAACACTAACGAAATTATTGCTTTTGGAAATCAGCAGGATACAATGAAGCTTGCAAAATTGAATTTAGATGCAACACAATTACAATATATTGATTTTGATGTTTCCGATAAACTTATTTCTGTAGCTAAAATTGGTGCAAATAAATTTGTATTTTCTACCGTTAATGGATTGTTTTTATATGATGGGAATTATTTGGGGCATGCAATATATATTAATGATGTTTTGGCTGATTACTTGATTTATGAGGAGTTAAATAAAAAAATATACTGTTTAAAGGATAACGAAGTAATAGTGTTAAATTCAGATAATTATAGCACAATTAATACATTTATACTTCCTGAGAAAGTTACTAAAATTTTATTTGAATATAATAAGTAAATATGCATATCCGTTTACATCCCCATGTTTTTAATAATAGTTTTCCCCAAATTAATAAGCTTTAATAATTCTTTTTTGTTCTTCATTAATAATTATATTGTGCTTCAATACTGTCCTAAATAAATTTTAGAGTATAAAACTATAAGGTTTTTATTCTTCAAAGTTTATTGCTAACTTGCATTGATTAGTAACAAAAAGCTTATAGGATTGAAATAATTGATAATTGTGTAGTTTAAGTAAAGAATTACTGTATTTATTGTTGATATATATAGAAAATTGTATCTTTGTAGGAAATAAAACAAAAAATAAAAATAAAATGAAGAAAACGTTTTTAAATTTAATGAAATTAACATTCGTAGGAAGTTTAGTTATGTTATACTCTTGCGGTAGTGGAACTGAAAACAAAGAAGAAGCTACAAGTGAAGAAGCTGTAACAACAGAAGAATCTGCAGCTGTTAACGAAGATGCAGTTCAGGAAGAAGCTGAAACAACTGCAGAGCTTGATTTAACAAAAGGTAAAGAGATTTACGACCTTAAATGTAAAGTTTGTCATCAAGAAAATGGAGAAGGAACTCCCGGAGCATTTCCTCCTTTGGCAAAATCAGATTATCTTACAAATAATTTAGCTGAAGCTGTAGAGGGTGTAATTACAGGTCAAAATGGTGAGTTAACTGTTAATGGTACTGTATATAACTCAGTAATGCCACCTAATGTTTTAACAGACGAAGAAGCAACTGCTGTGATGAATTATGTACTTAATTCTTGGGGAAACTCTCATGATGCAATTACTGTTGTTGATGGTAAATTAGCTGAATAATAATAGTTTATTATTTATGAAAATATAAGCCGAGAATTTCTCGGCTTTTTTTTGTATTTTTTTTTAATAATAGATTTGAAAATTTAAAATTTATAATATCTTTGCACTCTCAAATTTGATATGTACAGATTATCAAATGCCGAGGTAGCTCAGATGGTTAGAGCGCAGGATTCATAATCCTGAGGTCGGCAGTTCAATCCTGCCTCTCGGTACATTGACAATCAAAAGGTTAAGCGAAAGCTTAACCTTTTTTTGTTTTACGACAGAAAACAATTTGCAAACATTTAACCCGTATTACTCATACGTTTTTCTTTTTTTGTTATTTATCTGGTTTTGAATAGACTAACTTTATTTTGTTAAATTACATGAATAATGTGGGTTAATATGTACAAGAGGTAGATAATTTAATCCAAACAGATTAAAAAATAGTGAAATATGTATGCAAAATATTTTCTTTAATATTGAATAAAAAAGCTACTAAAAAAAACAACTTCACATATAAATTACATACTTTTGCATCTTTAAATTTTTGAATAATGATAAATAAATATATACAACAGTCATATAAAATTCTTGAAGGTGAGGAGCTTAGTAGAGAATTAATCGATAAATTATCAGAGTTACAAGGTGCTGATGTAATGGATTTAATGTCGTTGGCAAACAAAGTGAAAACCAAATTTGCAATGCCAATGCACGTTTGTACTATTATGAATGTAAAATCAGGATTATGTAACGAAGATTGTAAATTTTGTGCACAATCACTTCACAATAATGCCGATGTTGAGCGTTATTCGCTTTCGTCGAAAAAAGAAATACAAGAACAGGCAAAAGAGGCATTCAAGTATGATATTAAAAGTTTTGCACTAGTAACAAGCGGTACAGGTTATAAAAAGGCGAATTCTGAATTTAACAAGATAATTGAATCTATTGATGATATACACGAAAAAGTTGAAGGTTCGCGTGTTTGTGCGTCAATAGGTTTTTTAAGCGATGAAACAGCAAAAGCACTTGCCGACCATAATATTGCAAATTATAATATCAACCTACAAACTTCGGTTGACCAATACGGAAAACTTATATCCTCTACACATACAATTGAAGACCGTATTGATACCATAAAATTACTTAAAAAATATGGAACAAAAGTGTGCTCTGGAGGTATTATTGGCATAGGAGAAAGTATGAAAGACCGTATTGATATGGCTTATACACTTAAAGAATTAGATGTAGATGTTATTCCGTTGAATGTACTTGTGCCAATACCCGGTACTCCTATGGAAAATAATGAGGAGGTAGATGTTTACGAAATTGCAAAAGTTTTTGCATTATACCGTTTAATAAACCCTACAAAAGTTTTAAAGTTTGGTGCAGGTAGAGAAACCATAATGAAAGACTTTCAAGCTTTACTTATGCTAAGTGGTGCAAACGGCTTTCTTACAGGAGGATATTTAACAACACGAGGACGTGATAGTAAAGAGGACGAACGTTTTGAAAAACAGTTACAATTATTTTCGTAATTTTTGTACACTATTATTTTTGAGCTTGAATTGAATTTATATCATAAAAAAGATACAATTAGAATTGCCAATAATTAATTACTGAACTTTCGCACCCAAAATAATCAGTATATAGAATAGTTTTAAAATTTATCAAATAAACTCTAAATTGTTATAATATTGATAAATATGAGAAAATACCAAATAGATATAATAATATGCTATAAGTAAAATAATAATAGAAATCACTAATATAAAGCACATAAATTATAAGCGCGAAACTTCAGTTAACCCGCATTATTCATAGAATTCAATAATATTACGTATAATCTATTTATAAACAATTTGTTATCACAAAATCCAAATCACCCAAATTTGGGTGGTTATATTTTCAATATACATTTTTCTTTTCCTTATACTTCCTTGCAAAC
>CAMZKE010000034.1 GCA_947311115.1 uncultured Bacteroidales bacterium
GTATTCATATACAGCTTCATGGTTCGTCGCCTCGTCTAAGAAAAAGAAAAACGTATGAATAATGCGGGCTAACATAAATAGTCTGTTCTTTATTCGATGCTAAAGTCAGACTAATTTTTGTTTGGTGCAATATGTACTTTACAGAACGCTTAGGTTTTTTAAAATAACTTGCTAAATCTTTTGCTTTTAATAAGACATTGTTTTTACAAATAAGAAAAGTACTTCTATTAACTATATCCAATAAATACTCTTGTTTTGTATCTTCGGTATTAAAATGTATTTTCTTAAATTTTATTGTATTAGTGTTACTATTGTGGTATTTGTAATTATAGGAAGCTTACTATATTTATTGCATAAATATTCTAATTTAGTATTTGATATTTTTCCGTTATTTCTTATTTTTTTAAAAGTTCCATTTTGTGCAAAATAATTTACTAAATCTTCAATAGTATTAATATTATTGTATCTGCAAATATTATATACACGAGAATTTATTTCATTTTTTATATACAATTCCTTTATTGTAGTATGTTCGGCACTTTTCATAGTTTATACTAATTTGAGTACTAGAAAGAAAACTCAAATATTTAAAATTATTATCACTTAACTATGCAAAAGTAGTATTTTTTATAACTAATTATAATTATTGTAAAATTAGCTTAAATATATTATTCCAACTAACGTCAAAATTAGTTATTGATTATCAATTAGTTATATTTTTTACTTTTTTCTCATTTTTCTACTATTCTCTCCCTACGTTAGCGAAAATATTCAACGGAATTTTTTCAGTAGGGGGATTGTACATAACAAAACTGAAAAGCTTTTATTTTAATACGACCTAACAAGCATGAGATTAAATTATTATTTTGCATTTACCAAACCACGTAAAAACTCAACTTCTTTTTCTAAATGGGTAATACGTGTTTCGTATAGTTCTTTTTCTTTTTTTGAGTAAGCATAATAATCGCCTGTATTAATAACTACTTCATTATTTGTATTATTAAAAACATTTTTATCATCAAAATTTATAATATCAAGGGGTTTAATATCAAATATTTTTGATATTTCTGTTAGCCTTTTAAAATTTAATTCGTTATCATCTTTTTCAATCCTAGAGTATGATGATTGCGACATACCTAATTCTTTCGCCATAAATTCTTGTGAAAATCCCTTAATTTCTCTTATCTTTTTTATTTTTGGAGCTACAATCATATCATTTATTTTTTACACTGCTAAAATATAACTTTTTAATGAATTATTCAGTATGTGAATAAATTATTCTAAATACGCATACATTACTCAATATATGAATAAGCACCTATTCTTTTTTTGCTTTACTTTGTTGACGAATAACAAAATTATGATGATTAAAACTGAAATACAACTGAAATTCTAGATAAATTGTTACTTTTGAGGTTTAGGTTATTATGGTAAATGTTGTTTCGCTTTGCAAAAATTGCAGAGTGTAATTTAACAAATTATTAAATTTAATGTAATGAAATTTGAAAAATTAAGTGATTCAATTTTAGTAGATGAGTTAAAATCTAACGATTTTGGTAAAGTTTTTGGAGGTGCTAGATGTACACCTGATGATGACCAACCTGCGGGGTCTAAAGATGAAGATAGGCCAGGCGAAACTGATGGCACAAAAGCTACGGATTTATCTGACCAAGGTCTTGATTGCAAATGGGACAGCGATAAAATTTGGACAAAAACAGTAAAATAATAATAATAATAAGCTTAAAGAACTTAATCTCTTTAAGCTTATTTTTAATTTAATTATTGTTAAATCTATAAAATAAGTTTTTTGTTTAAAATACATATATATATAATAAGTTTTACGCTATTACACGTATCACAACTTTACAGCCAAGCATTAAATATAAATTATTCTTTTAAAGATAGTATTATAAAAAAAGGATTCAATATATCGCAAAAAATTTCTTTTACAGAAGATTATGAGGCTGTACTGAAATATGACGACCACAATCTTATCCACAACTTTTCAAAACAAGACTCAATAACATTTTTATCATTCAAAAGTAAAGATGCAAATTTACGTATAATTGAAGAAGCAAATAAAACAACAGCCGTATTTTTTAATGAATCTCATAATATTGGATTTAATAGACTGTTCGTATTGAACTTACTTGATGATTTATATAGAATTGGGTATCGATATTTATTTTTAGAAGCACTAAATAATAGAGACATTGATACTAATTTAAATATAAGAAAATATCCAATAACTAGTACTGGACATTATATAGGAGAGCCTATTTATGGTGAATTTGTTCGTAAAGCATTAGAACTTGGATTTAAAGTTCTTCCCTATGAAGACACAAATAAAATTACCAACTATATTTATGAAGATGGTTATTTAATAACAAATAAAGGTTATGGTTTAGAACGTGAAATTATGATGGCATTAAATATAATAAACCAAATTAAAAATGATAAAAAAGCAAAAATAATTGTTTATGCAGGGTATGGTCATATACACGAAAAAGGTACTAATATGGGTTATTATTTTAAACAATTCACAAATATTAATCCTCTTACAATAGACCAAACATTTATGAGAGAACAAAAAAACAAGAATAATGAAAATTCATATTATAAATTGGTAAATGTCGCAAAACCAAGTGTTTTTATAGATTCAAACAATAATATATTTGTAGAAAAACTTTTAAAAGAAGACATAGATATACAGATATTTTACCCTAGAACAAAATATATAAACACTAGGGCTTCATGGATGAAATTTGGAAATAGAAAAGATTATTATTTACCAAAAAATGAATTAAAAGTAACATTTCCGTGTAAAGTATTAGCTTATTATTCCAATGAATATAAAGAACATGGAAGTAAAGCAATTCCTATTGATATTATTGAGTTATCAAACAAAACAGAACATAAGCCTCTTTTCATTCCGAAAAAAACTAATGTTACAATAATTATATACGACGTAGAGAATACAATAAAAAAAATTGAGATAAATATATAATGATATTAATACTTACTTCAGAAACAGATTATAGCTCCATAGAAGTTATATATTGGTTACGATTTTATCAAATTGATTACATCGTAATAACTGAAAAAACTAAAGTTGAAATATTTGATGTCAATATCAAAAACGATTCTGATACTGATTTTACATTACAAGTTAATGACAAAGAGATTCATTCCTCAAAAATTGATGCTTATTGGTATAGGCGTGATTATTTAAACGTGAAATTAGAAAATATCCCAAATATTAAAGGTGTATCAGAACACCTAAACACTGAGTTAGGTATAATGCTTGATTTCCTTTATTATTTATTAGATAGTAAACCATCAATAAGTAGCATATTTACTAAAGGAATAAATAAATTAATGTGTTTAAATATTGCAAAAAGTGTAAATCTAAATATTCCTGAAACAATAATAACGACAAGTAAAAAATCATTGAGTAGTTTCAAAGAAAAGTATAATATAATTACTAAAACTATACATGATTCACCAAGAATAAATATTAATAATTTTATTCATACAGTATATACCGAAAGGGTTGATGAAATATCTTCACTCCCTGATTCTTTTTTTCATTCATTATTTCAAAAAGAGATTGATAAAAAATATGAATTACGAGTTTTTTATTTACATGGAGAAATGTATTGTATGGCAATTTTTTCTCAAAACAATTCACAAACAGAAATAGATTATAGAAAATACGATAAGAAAATTCCAAATAGAAATATCCCTTTTAACTTGCCAAATGAAATTAAAAAGAAAATTCGTAAATTCATGAATTTAGTTAATTTAAATTCAGGTTCTTTAGATATTATTTATACAAACCAAAACAAATTTATATTTATTGAGGTTAACCCAATTGGACAATATGGTAATGTTTCTTTCAATTGCAATTATCATTTAGACGAAAAAGTAGCTAAAAAATTAATAAATTTAACACATGAAAAAAAATAGTTTTATAAAACAGATTAAGCCCGACGATTGGAAATATTTACCAATTAATTTTAAATTTATGATTTGTCCAATCAAGCATATTTATAAAAAGAAAAATTATACGGCAAGAAAATATGTAGTTATTAATGAATATAAAGAATTTATAATTCCTGTAAACGATTATTACAAGCCTATTTCACAGATACTATTATTAAATGAAAAAAAACAGAACTAAATATATTAAATTTTTCGCAAGTTGTATTGCATATATAGGGTATAGAAGAAGTATAATAATAGATGTTCAAAACTATAATTATAAAATAATACCCAATAGCCTTTTTAAAATTATTAAGACTAACAAAAGCATTGGGAGAATTTTAGATTTATATAAAGATAATAGCACTATTATTGAAGAATATTTTAATATGTTATTAAATAAAAATCTTGCTTTTTTATATGATAAACATGAAGCCAAATTTTTTCCAAAATTAGATTTGTCATGGAAAAAACCTTCACAAATAACTAATTCAATAATAGAATTAAACAAATTTACACATATTGATAAAATAATTAGTCAACTGGAAAAACTACTTTGTAAATATATTCAAATAAGGATTTACGATTGTGAAAACATAGAATATTTAAATAATATTATTTGTAAATTTGAGTTTAGTACGATAATTTCTATTGAATTGCACTTGAAATATTCTACTAATATTAACTTAAAAGAAGTTGAGACTTTAGTATCTAATTCGCCTAGAATTAAAACAATTGTATTTTACAATTCAAAAGAACAAAAAATATATAAAGAACCTGAAAATCGAATGTCTAGTATTTTGTTAGTAGAAGATGAAATGGTAGGTAGTCAAAATTGTGGAAATGTAAATTTAAATTATTTTTCATGCTCTGTTAGTTTATTAACTGAATCACAATGCCACAATACCTGCTTAAATCGCAAAATAAGCATAGATGCAGATGGTTATATAAAAAACTGCCCAAGTATGAAGCACCACTACGGGCATATATCTGAAACAAATTTATTAGATGTAGTACGTAAACCAGAATTTAGAAAATGGTGGTATTATAAAAAAGATGATATTGATGTTTGCCAAGATTGTGAGTTTAAGCATATTTGTACAGATTGTAGAGCATTTATAAAAGATCCTAATAATATTTTATCGCAACCTGCAAAATGTGGCTACAACCCATATATAGCACTTTGGGAAGGACAAGAGGGTTGGGTAAGTGTAGAACAATGGCGAAAAGAAAATCCAGAATGGGAAAAAATTGCAAATGAAAATAGAGCTAAATATAAAAAAGAAAACTGCGACATAAATTTAAAAGAAGAAAAAGAATATTTTAATAACTTATAATTGAAAAACTTCCCCCATTATAAACAGCTCGATGCAATGGATTGCGGAGCAACATGCTTACGAATGATTGCAAAGCATTACGGAAAAAGCTATACCTCGCAAACATTACGTAAACGCTCTTACATAACACGTGAGGGCGTTTCTTTATTGGGTATTAGCGATGCATCCGAAAGTATAGGTATGCACACAATAGGCGTAAAAACTACACTTGAAAAATTAATTGAAGAAAATGTTACACCATTCATTGCACATTGGAGACAAGAGCATTTTGTTGTTGTTTATAAAATAAAAGGAAATAAAGTTTACGTAGCCGACCCAGCAGGAAAAAAAATAACCTACACAAAAGAAGAATTTATAAAACAATGGGTAACTACCGAAAAAAATGGAGAACAACAAGGTGTTGCATTGCTTTTAGAACCAACACCCGATTTTTACAAGCAAACAGGAGAAAAATCAGATAAAACAAAGTTTTCTTTTCTATTTCAATATTTAAAACCGCATAAAAAACTAATACTACAATTAGTTTTGGGCTTATTACTTGGTAGTTTATTACAATTAATATTTCCTTTTTTAACCCAAAGTATTGTCGATTTTGGTATTGCTAACAATAATTTGAATTTTATATATTTGGTACTAATAGCCCAAATGGTACTATTTATTAGTAGAATGACAGTAGATTTTATCCGTTCTTGGATAATGTTACATATTAGTACACGTATAAATATTTCGTTAATATCAGATTTTCTAATAAAACTAATGAAATTGCCAATAGGTTTTTTTGATACTAAAATGACTGGCGATTTAATGCAACGCATTGGCGACCATCACCGTATTGAAGACTTTTTAACAGGGCAAACATTAAGTACTCTGTTCTCAATGTTTAATTTGATTATTTTTGGTGTAGTGCTTGCATATTACTCATTAAAAATATTTGCTATATTTATTATTGGTTCTGCATTGTACATACTTTGGATAAGTATATTTATGAAAAAGCGTAGAGAATTAGATTTTAAGCGTTTTCAAGAAGCATCAGACGAGCAAAGTAATGTAATACAGTTAATACAAGGAATGCAAGAAATAAAACTCCAAAATGCTGAAAAACAAATGCGTTGGGGTTGGGAGCGAATACAGGCTCGATTATTTAAAATTAGCATTAGTGGTATGGCTCTTAGCCAATATCAGCAGGCAGGTACTGTGTTTATTAATGAAACAAAAAATATTCTTATTAGTTTCTTTGCCGCTTATTCAGTTATTCAAGGAGAAATGACATTGGGTATGATGTTAGCTGTTCAGTATATTATAGGTCAGTTAAATGCACCAATAGACCAATTTATTGGATTTATGCACTCTTATCAAGATGCAAAAATAAGTTTAGAACGTTTAGGTGAAATACACAACAAAGAGGACGAGGAAAATATAGAAGAAGAAAAAATTGCCATTTTACCGCAAGACAAGAGTATAAGAATGGAAAATATAAAATTCCAATACGATAAGCCACACGGCGAAATGGTATTGAAAGATGTTAATTTAACAATACCCGAAAATAAAATTACTGCCATAGTTGGCACAAGCGGAAGTGGTAAAACTACACTTGTAAAACTTTTACTTGGTTTTTACGAAGTTAATTCTGGCGAAATATTGGTAGGCGAAAATCGTTTAGAGAATTTCTCTCAAACATGGTGGCGTAGTCAAATAGGAGCAGTAATGCAAGAAGGATTTGTATTTAACGATACCATTGCTAAAAACATTGCAGTAGGTCAAGAAAATGTAGATAAAGCACGCTTATTAGAAGCTGTAAAAGTTGCAAACATTCAAGAATTTATAGAAAACTTACCACTTGGCTATAATACAAAAATTGGCACAGAGGGGCACGGATTAAGTCAAGGACAGAAACAAAGAATACTTATAGCACGTACTGTATATAAAGACCCTCAATATTTATTTTTTGATGAAGCTACAAACGCCCTTGATGCCAACAACGAACGTAAAATAATGGATAATTTAAACGAGTTTTTTAAAGGCAGAACTGTTGTAGTTGTTGCTCATAGGTTAAGTACTGTAAAAAATGCAAACCAAATAGTAGTAATAGAAAAAGGCGAAATAATTGAAACAGGTACTCATAAAGAACTTACAGCTTTAAAAGGGTCGTATTATGAACTTGTAAAAAACCAGTTGGAATTGGGTAATTAATTAAAAATTCAAAATTAAGAATTCAAAATTATTAATGGCAGAAGAATACGAAATAGAAGGATTAGTAAACTTAGAAGCTAAATCTATAAACAACAAAAATTGTAAATTTGATATTATAGATGAAAGTAGTGTGTCTGATAATAATGAAGATATTTCTAAAATAGAAATCCGAAGCGAAGAAGTTCAAGAAATACTTGGAGCAACTCCACGTTGGATAATTCGTGCAGGAATTTCGGTAATACTTGCCGTTGTTGTTGCTTTACTTATTGGTTCTTGGTTTTTAAATATCCTGATGTTATTAGTTCTCAAATTACCCTAACAACCGAAAATCCGCCAGTTACATTAAAAGCAATGAGTAGCGGAAAAATAACTCATCTTTTTTATAAAGAAAAACAAAAAGTAGAGCAAAATAATGTAATTGCAATAATAGAAAACACAGCAAATTATAAGGATGTTAAAACATTAAAAAATATACTCGATACTTCAAAAACTTTTAACTTGAAACTTGAAACTTTCAACTTAGTATTAGGCGAATTACAACAAAGTGCATCTAGCTTTCAACGCCTATTAAAAGATTATCAGAATTTTCAAGAATTAGATTATTATAATATGAAAATTAAATCTGTTGAACAACAAAAGTTTGATTATAAAATATATTATAACAGACTTTGGACACAAAGGAATATACAAGAACAAGAATTAAAATTAGCAGAAACACAATACAATAGAGATAAACAACTTTTTAGCAAAGGCGTACATTCCAAAGCAGATTTTGAAAACGCAGAAAAAACATATTTACAGCAAAAATTAAGTTTTGAGGGTTCGAGAACCACACTTGCAAATACTCAAATGCAAATAAATGGTTTAGACCAACAAATTTTAGATTTAAAACTACAAAAAACGCAAGAAAGTAGCCGACAAAAAATAGCCATTGATGAAAGCTTTGAAAATCTTAAAAGTCAGATTAAAAAATGGGAACAAACATATTTAGTGAAAACCCCAATAACAGGGCAGATTACATTTACTCAAATATGGAGTAAAAACCAAAATGTACAAATAGGCGAAGTTGTAGCAACTATAATACCAAGCAAAGCAACAAATATAATAGGTAAAGTTGTAATACCTTCGGTTGGTGTTGGCAAAGTAAAACTAGGGCAAACAGTAAACATTAAATTTGATAATTTTCCGCATATGGAATTTGGTTTATTACGAGGTTCTGTAAAAACAATATCGCTAATACCTACTGTAACAGAAAAAGGAACATTTTACACTGCCGAAATAGAAATACCCGATACTCTTATATCAAATTATGGTAAAACTCTTAAATTCTCGCAAGAAATGACAGGCTCTGCCGAGATAATAACAGATGATATTAGATTACTAGAACGCTTTTTTAATCCGTTAAAATCTATTTGGAGGAAGAACATTGAGTAACTATATGGTAAAAAATAAAAGTTATTAACACTTTTATTTCGTAAGCGTTCGGCAAAGCACGTACATATATTATTTCAAAGGCGACCAATTTTGAGGTAATAACTCATATAATTTATTAGCTTTATGTTCAGCTATTCTATCAATTACATCAGATAACCAAGTATATGGATTAATATTGTGAGCTTTACAATTTGCAAAAAAATGTATAATACATAGCGTAATTTTGTCTATTATACCGAATTCTATGAATAATGCGGGTTAAAAAAATCCGATAGATTATTATAACCTATCAGATTTTTAAAACAATTATAAAATTATTATTTTTCAATAAGCTCAACGCTACGTTTAACAAAATTTGTTAAACTTTCACCTTTAAGCATATTGTTTGATAAAAGAGCTAAATCAACAAGCTGTTTTACTAGTTTATTTTCTTTACCAAATTTTATAAGTTTTTCGTCTTTTTTAGAATTTAGTTCTGTAATTTTTTTGTTAACTTCTGCTAATTTATCTTTTTCTTCTTGCGAAATTTCTTCGTCTTTCTTATCTTTTGTGAGTTTTTCTATAGCTTCTTTTTCTTGTTCAGTTGCTTTAATCTCAGAATAAACTTCTTCTAAATCTTTAGAAAGAGTATTTTTTTCTTCTTCAAGAACTGTTTTTACAAGTTTATGGTTAGTGTTTACAACAATATTGTAACTATCAGGTAAATCTCCGTAGAAATTCATTCCGCCACCACCCATCTTACTCATATCTTTCATTCTTCTCATAAATTCTGATTGAGTAATAACAATTGGGTTTTCTGTTTCTGATAAACCTTCAAAGCTTACATCAAAGTTAGCATCTGATGGGGTTACACTCTTAAATACAGGTCGTAATTCATTTTCTTCATCTGCTGTAAATGTTGATTTGATAGCATCTTCTTTGGCAATTAATTTATCAGCAACATCAGCATCAACTCTAACAAACTTAGATTTTTCTATTTTTGTTTCTAAATGATTTACAAAATGTGTATCAAGCTGACCGTCTAAAATAGCTACATCGTAACCCTTTTCTTTTGCTGCTTGAATAAAACTATGTTGCTCTTCTTTATTTGTGGTATATAAATAAACAACATTACCATCTTTATCTGTTTGATTTTCTTTTATTAGTTCACGATATTCTTCAAAGGTAAAATATTTATCATCAGTGTTTTTAAATAAACAGAATTTCGTTGCTTTGTCGTAGAATTTTTCTTCTGTAAGCATACCATATTTAATAAATACGCTCAAGTCGTCCCATTTTTTTTCGTAATCTTCTCTGCTATTTTTGAAAATTTCATTTAATTTGTCAGCAACTTTTTTTGTAATGTGGCTCGATATTTTCTTAACATTTGCATCACTTTGTAAATAACTACGAGACACATTTAGAGGTATATCAGGAGAATCAATAACCCCATGTAATAAAGTTAAAAATTCAGGAACAATATCTTCAACCGAATCTGTTACAAATACTTGGTTTGAATATAATTGAATTTTGTTTTTTTGGACTTCTACATTGTTACTTATTTTTGGGAAATAAAGAATTCCTGTAAGGTTGAATGGATAATCAACATTTAAATGAATATGAAATAATGGGTCATCTATAATTGTTGGATATAACTTTCTGTAAAACTCATTATAATCTGCATCTTTTAAGTCGGCAGGTTTTTTTGTCCAAGTTGGGTTTGTGTCGTTAATTATATTTAATTCATCTAACTCAACTTCTTTACCGTCTTTCCATTCTTTCTTTTTTCCAAAAGCAATTGGTACAGGTAAAAATTTACAATATTTTGTTAGTAATTCATTAATTCTAGTATCTTCTAAAAATTCTTTAGAGTCCTCGCTAATATGTAATACAATGTCGGTGCCTCTGTCTTTTTTATCTACATCTTCAATTGTGTATTCCGGGCTACCATCGCACGACCATTTTACAGTTTTGCTTTTTTTGTATGATTGTGATATTATATCTACTCTATCTGCAACCATAAAAGATGAATAGAAACCTAAACCAAAATGACCAATAACCGAAGCTTTATCTTTGTATTTTTTTACAAAGCTCTCAGCACCTGAAAAAGCAATTTGATTTATATATTTGTCTATTTCTTTTGCTGTCATACCAATACCTTTGTCAGATATTGTAAGTGTTTTATTTTCCTTATCAATTTTAACTTCAATAGTTGTATCTCCAACTTCTCCTTTAAAATCGCCAACAGAAGTCAGAGTATTTAATTTTTGAGTTGCATCAACAGCATTAGAAATTAATTCGCGTAAAAATATTTCTTGATCAGAATATAAAAACTGTTTAATTATCGGAAATATATTTTCCGTTGTCACATTAATTTTACCGTTTTCCATATTATTTAATTTTATAAATTTTGTTTTTTACTGTTTTCAAACTTTATACCGTTTTATTATAATTGGTAATTTGTCAGATTTGTTATTTTTATATGTCAATTAGACATATAAAAAACGCCACTATTAAAGTGGCGTTTTTTATAGATTGTTACTCTTTTACTTACTTCTAACAAGTTCAAAAGTACCTTTATCTTCAGTTTCTTCTTTATCGTACATACCTTTCCAACGAATAATATAGTAATATACCCCCGGAGCAGCATTATCACCTGCAATTTTACCGTCCCAACCAGCGTCAGGTGTAGTCCA
>CAMZKE010000035.1 GCA_947311115.1 uncultured Bacteroidales bacterium
TAACCCGCATTATTCATACGTTTTTCTTTTTCTTAGACAAGGCGTCGAACCATGCTGCTGTATATGAATACTGCAAATGGTTTGCAACGAAGTATAAGGAAAAGAAAAATGTATATTGAAAAATATAGCCACCCAAATTTGAGTGATTTGGGTTTTATGATAACAAATTGTTTATAAGTAGGTTATAGGTAATGTTGTTGGATTCTATGAATAATGCGGGTTAAGTAAGGAATTTTATTTTATATAGAAATCCCTTATAGGTTATTCATTAAAAAAACACATAAGTTTTTAAACTTAGTACATTTCCTTTTTAACAAGAATATTATTTTCGTTCAAAACTAAAAATGACACAAATACCAATTGGCAAACAGCAAAACTTATTACCGATTTAATTCCAATTAAGTAAAACAAAATAAGTAAAACAAAATAACCACTGCTTGCAGCAAGTAAATACCATTGTTTTTTATCTTTAAATGAAAATAGACCAATAATTCCAACTAATGAAACTATTAAAAACTCAATAATATTATTTAAAATATAATTTATAACAATGCTATTTGTAATTATATCTTGCTGATTAACAAAAAACCAGGTAAACATAAAAACGAAACTAAAAACCCAAGTAAGTTTTCGTACAGATGATAAATACATATATTTAACCGACAGTGTCCCCGCTTGAATAATAGCAACAAGAATGGAAAAAGAGAACAGTATCATAGTAGATGTTCCTGCTTTTAATATTATTGAACTACTGTCAGTATATCCAAAAATTAAAGCTGTATTTTTAAAAGCCATGCTTAAAAGTACTATTACTAACAAAGTTGTACTTAACTTATGAAATTTATAATATCCCTTTAGGGTAATAAATAAAAATGCAATATTTAATATTATAATTATATAACCCATATATTAAATTCTATGTTTTTCGTCATCATCGCCATTATAAATACTTAAATAATTATAGTAGCGTTCTTTACTCAATAAATCTTCGTCAATTGCCTGTTTTACAGCACAACCCGGCTCGTGAGTATGTGTGCAGTTATAATATTTACACTCTTTGCTTTTGGCAAATATTTCAGGAAAATAATGATGAAGCTCTTCCTTTTTAAATTCAAATAAACCAAAGCCTTTTATTCCGGGCGTATCAATATAATAACCGCCAAAACTTAATTCAAACATTTCGGCAAAAGTAGTTGTATGCATTCCGGATTTGTGATACTCAGAAATTTCAGACACACGAGCAAGTAAGTTATCTTCGATATTATTAATTAATGTAGATTTACCTACACCCGAATGACCAATTACAACAGAGGTTTTATTTTTCATTTCAGCTTTTACCAAATCAATGTTTACGCCCTTATTTGCAACAATTTCAATACATTTATATCCGGCTATAGTATATATCATTTTATAATATTCTAAATCTTCTTTTTCTTCATTAGATAGAATATCAATTTTATTGAACAATATAACAGTTGGTATTTTGTACGCTTCGGCAGTTACTAAAACTCTATCAATAAATTCACTGCTTGTTTGTGGCTCTTTTAAAGTAACCATTAAAAAAGCTACATCAATATTTGCGGCAATAATATGTAATTGTTTCGATAAATTTACCGATTTACGAACAATATAATTTTTACGTGGCTTAATTTTATTAATTATTCCAATATTTTCTTTTTCGTCGAAAGAAAAATAAACATAATCGCCAACAGCAATAGGATTAGTACTTTTTATACCTTTTATTCTGAATTTACCCCGTATTTTACATTGGTATTCAACTTTATTATTGTCGATTACAATATACCAACTACCAGTAGATTTTATTACGAAACCTTCTTTCATTAATTATTGTTTTCTAAAATAAACTGCTTCTGACTTATAGTTGTCAGAACTACCTTTCTTTTGTTCAACTGAGCCTCGATAAGTTAAGTTAATTTGAGTTATATTAACACCCATTGCTAGTAGTGATTTAGCTATTGCTGTGGTTTTCGCCTCACCATATTTTTTATTTTCATCAGCCTTATCAAATTGAGAAAAATATACATCAATATCCAATTTTAAATCAGGATTATCGGTTAATTGCTTCGATATTTTCGATAAAATTGAACCGCTTAAGCCACTTAGTCGGTCTTTATATGCCAAATAATCAATATCATAAGTTGCATAAACACCGGAATTAATCTGATCTATAATTGGCTCCTGATTATTTGTAATCAATACATTTTTAAAGAAAATAGGTGAAATTGCATAATAATCCAGAGTTACTCCTGTTGGATTAATTTCCTCATCGTATGCAATCATTAATTTTTCGTTTAAAAATACTTGCAATATCCCTTTATTGTACGATATTGATAAATGATACCAATTAGACATACCATTTTCATCATTTGCCATTATTGGATAATAGCCTGATGAGTCTTTATACCAGATTTTATTCTGATTAATTTTTATTGGCGAAATATTATTTTCTTTTTGTTTGTTTTTTGCATAAAATAAAATATTAAATGGCTTCGCAAAAGGAACAATTGGCATCATAAAATCAAGTTCAATCGTAAAATTATCTGACAAATAATCTGTTTCAACATTTTCAACTTTTGGAGTTAAATAGCCTTTACCTGCAACTAAAATACTTTTGCCTTGGTCGAGTCTGTCAACTTGTATGTTTTTATCAGTGCCTTTCATAGCGTACCAATTTGAAGGCACTCCTTTTTTTTCTTCAAAATTAAACGGCTTATCGTAGAAAACAACATCTTTCCCCGAAACAAACCATAATCTTTTCCACTGTATATCAGAATCTTCAATAAAATTTGTGTCAATAAATGTTTTTTCATCAGCAAGCTGTTCATCTTCCCAACTAACAAGTTTATTTACACCCTTATCTGCCTCGTTTAAACCTGCATTAATACCTTTTTTTGCATGTTCTTCACCTATTTTTTCGCCTTTGTCCTCAAAATGTTTTTTCGTTTTACGTTCTACACTTCTTTGAATACTTCCACCAATACCCCATTGTGCGTTTGAACTAACTGCAATTAACACTAAAATTGTTAAAGTTATTATTTTATACATAGTTATATTTTTTTTGCAAATATATTAAGTTTTTGTTGCTTCCTTTAAATAATTGTTAAATAATTAGAACACTTTTATTTGTATATATATTTTTCGTAACTTCGCAGCAAATAATTATAAAATAAACAACGATGAAAAAAATTACATTTTTTATGGCATTTTTTATGCTGTTTTTAGGATTAAAAGCTCAGGTATTCATTACAGAGCTTGCAGATCCAAATAATAATGCGGATGTGAGGTATATTGAATTATACAATGCAGGAACAACAACTGTTGACTTTACAGAAAATTCTGGTTGGCGTATTGATAAATACACAAATGCTAGTTCAACAGTAAGCCAAACATTAAATTTAACAGGAACAATTCCTGCCGGAGGTTTTTATATTATTGCTACAGGTACTGATGATGGTGATTTTTTATCGGTTTATGGTGTTTCAGCTGACCAGTTTGATGGTGCAGCCAATGATGTTGCAGGAAGTAATGGAGACGATAATTTAGAACTTTACGATGGTAATAACACATTAATAGACCAGTTTGGTGTTCCTGGCGAAGATGGAACTGGTACAGCTCATGAATTTGAAGATGGTAGAGCAGAAAGAATAGCTACTGTTACTCAAGGAAATTCAATCTGGGATGCTTCAGAGTGGGATATAGATAATGACAGTGGTGGAGGGGCTGGAATTCAAGATGCTCCAGCAGACTTTGACCCGAGACAATGGATTGGAGCTACAAATAATACCCCAACACTAACATACAACGAAACAGTATTTAACGAAGCATCGGCAAACGACGGTTCTATAGATAATACAATATCGTTAACTCTTACAAACGAAACATTTACAACTAGCCTTGGTCAACTTACTGAAAATACTGATTATACAGTTGCAAATGTACCTGCAGGTTTAACTTGTGTTATTGCAGCAACATCAGCAACTGAACTAAGTGTTGGTTTTACCGGAAACGCTACAAATCATGCAGATGCTGACGATATAGCAAACTTAACTATTATATTTTTAGATAATGCTTTTACAGGTAACGATGCGAGTGCAGTAACCAATTCAACAAAAAACGACTTAGTAGTTGATTTTATTGATGGAGCTCCTGCTGCTTCAATGGCTTGGGATGGCACAACGTTTAATGAAATCGTTGCAAACGATGGAAGTATAGATAATTTCATAACTTTAACTTTAACAAGCGAAACCTTTACTACAGTAGGTGCTGATTTAGTATCAGGTACCGATTATATTGTAAATAATGTCCCTGCCGGGTTAACAGTAAATATTAACACATCTACAAGTACGGAAGCTACAGTATCGTTAACCGGAAATGCAACATCTCACACAAACGCTGACGATATTTCAAACTTAAGTATTGCATTTTTAGATGCTGCTTTTACAGGTGGCGATGCAAATGCTGTTGCAAATACTTCTAAAACTGATTTAGTTGTTGATTTTAATGACCCGTATTCTTCCGATATAGTTATTACTGAGATTTCTTACAATCCACCGGAGAGCGGAACTGACTCATTAGAATTTATTGAAATATATAATAACGGAACAAGTGCTGTAAATCTCGAAAACTATTCATTTTCAACAGCCATAACTCATGTTTTTGGAAATGTAAGTATAAATACCGGTGAATATTTAGTAGTTTCTGTTGATTCTATGGCAATGTTAAATACTTTTGGAGTAAATGCTTACCCTTGGAATTCAGGAGGTTTAGGTAATGGTGGTGAATTAATTAAGTTATTAAACCCTGCCGGAGTACTTGTAGATTCAGTTCCTTTCGACGATGGTGGAGCATGGCCTTTTGGAACAGACGGACAAGGACATTCGCTTGTGCTTTGCGATTACAATTCAGATAACAGTTTACCTGAAAACTGGACAATATCAACAAATTATGTTGATACAAATGCAGCAGGGGATAAAATATGGGCTTCTCCAATGGGAGCTGATGCAATTTGTTCATTATCGCCAAGTTTGGCTTGGAGTACTACAACTTTTAACGAAGCTGTAGCTGATGATGGTAGTATATCAACCGTAGTTGATTTAACTTTAACAGATGATGAATTTATCACTACTGGTAATTTAGTTGAAGGAACTGATTATTTGGTTAACAATGTTCCTAATGGACTAAGCGTTGTAATAAATGTAACAAGTACAACTGCTGCAACAATCTCATTAACAGGAAACGCACTTAATCATGCAGGAAACGATGATATTAATAATTTAGAAATAACATTTAAAAATGCTGCCTTTTTAAGCGATTTTGCAGAAAATGTTGCAAACTACTCTAAAACTGACTTAGTTGTTGATTTTATTGGAGCAAACAATTCTATTTTAACTTGGACAAATACAACATTTGTTGAAGCAGTTGCAAACGATGGTAGTATAGATAACTCAACTCCATTATCAATAAAATTAACAGACGAAACATTTACATCTGTTGGAACATTAACAGAAAATACTGAATATACAGTTGCAAATGTACCTGCCGGATTAACCGTAGTTGTTACTACAGTTTCAACTGATAGTGCTATTGTTACTTTAACAGGAAATGCAACTGCTCACGATAATGCAAACGATGTTTCTAATCTTGCAATAACATTCTTAAACGCAGCCTTTACAGGAAACAATGCAAGTGTAGTACAAAACTATGCAGACAGTACTATTGTTGTTGATTTTAACGATACACCAGCTATTCCTTCTCTAACATGGAACGAAACTTCAATAACTGAAGATGCTGCAAACGATGGTAGTTTCTCTGCTAATATAACTTTAACATTAAGCGATGAAACATTTGCTGTTTCGGGTGTCGATTTAACAGAAAACACTCATTATACTGTAGCAAATGTTCCTGCCGGATTAACGGTAAATATTAATGCAAGTACAAGTACTACTGCATTAATAAGTTTAACAGGAAATGCAACATCTCACACAAGTGCCGATAATATTTCTAACTTAACAATAACATTCTTAGATGCTGCATTTACAAATAGTACAGCTGCAGAAGTAGTTGGTTCTAGCAACGATACTTTAAAAGTAAATTTCTTAGACCCATATATTATACCTAATTTGGTTATTACTGAAATAATGTATAATCCTGCAGAAGCTGGTACAGATACAACCGAGTTTATCGAAATTTACAATAACGACTCAAACGATATTAACCTTAACGGATATTATTTAAGTGGAGTTACTTATACTTTTGGTAATATAACCATTAATAGTGGCGAATTTTTAGTTGTTGCATACAGTGCAAGTGCTATGATGAATACATTTGGGGTAAATACTTTAGAGTGGACATCTGGTGGTTTATCAAACGGTGGCGAAACTGTTGCAATTTATAATCCAAATGCCGATTTAGTTGACGAGGTTGCTTACGATGATATATCTACATGGCCTAACGCTGACGGTAGTGGTCATTCAATTGTTTTATGCGATGTAACTTCTGATAATAACAGTGCTATTAATTGGACTATTTCTACAAATTATGTTGGAATGAATGCTGATAATAAAAGAATGTGGGCATCACCAATGAGTGCTGATAATATTTGTTTAGCAAACCCATCAATTTATTGGCCGGTAACTGTATTTAACGAAGATGTTGCTGATGATGGAAGTATTTCTACGGCAATTGATGTTTCTTTATCTGAAGATGAATTTGTATTTATAGGCGAATTTATTGAAGGAACACATTTTACAACTAACAATGTACCTGCCGGTTTAACAGTTTCAATAAACACTTCAAATGCAAATACTGCTATTGTTACCTTAATAGGAAATGCTACAAACCATACAAATGCTGATGATATTTCTGATATGGAAATAACATTTACCGATACTGCATTTGTTAGTGGATATGCAGAAAATGTAACAGGGTATTCAAACACTACATTAGCTGTAGATTTTATTGGTTCGGTATCTACTCCAATAATTGAAAACAACAATACAATTTCAATTTATCCTAACCCAACAACAGGTGTATTTACTGTTAATGGAAACGGAATAACTAAAATTGAAATTGCAGATGTAACAGGTAAAACAATTATTACATCAGAAACTAACAATTTCGATTTAAGTAAAGAAAACAACGGAATTTATTTTGTAAAAGTTTATTATAATAATTCTGTAAAAATTAAGAAACTTATTTTGAATAAATAAATTTCTATAATGATAAAGAAAGGAGCTTCGGCTCCTTTTTTTATTTTATATAATTTAGTGCCAAATGTATCTATTTGCAGTAAGTTAACCCGAATTACAAGACTTTAGAAAAAGTAGCAAAAAATAGCTAACTAAATTTTAATAAACACCATATTGGTGATATTCAGAATTTTACTAATTTAGTTAGATGGAA
>CAMZKE010000036.1 GCA_947311115.1 uncultured Bacteroidales bacterium
AAAAAATAGCTAACTAAATTTTGATAAATACCATATTGGTGATATTCAGAATTTTACCAATTTAGTTAGATGGAATTATTCATGCTTTTTTCTTTTTCTGAGACGAGGCGACAAACCATGTAGCTGTATATGAATACTGCAAATGGTTTGCAACGAAGTATCAGGAAAAGAAAAATGTATATTGAAAAATATAACCACCCAAATCTGGGTGATTTGGGTTTTGCGATAACAAATTGTTTATAAGCAGGTTACACGTAATATTGTTGGATTTTATGAATAATGCGGGTTAACCACGGTTATTTGCTTGCACAGTTCATACACTTATTACTTTCAGGAATAATTAAAATACGGCCAAGAGGTATTTCTTTTCCACAACTTATACATTTTCCAAAGTTATCGTCGTAAATATGATTTATTATTGATTTTAAAGCAAGCAGTTTTTCTTTCTTTTTTGTGAGAGCTGCAATATTTACGCTTCTATTATTTATGGCATCCATTCGGCTAACTCGCCCAATTGCACAATCAGGAGCAATAGGTTTTGTAAGCTCTTTAAGCTCATCTATTTCTTTTTTAAGATTAGATATTCGTTTTGCTACTTCTGTTTTAAGCTCGCTTTTGTTTAAGTTAACCATAAAAACTATAATTTTAATAACTTAGAATACAAATTATAATTCTCATCATCAAAAACACAAAAAATAACTTTTTCTATTCTGCTGTTTTTTAAATAATTGTTAACCGTATTTATTGCTATTTCAGCAGCCTTTTCTTTAGGAAAATTATAAACACCTGTACTAATATTAGGAAATGCTATTGACTCAATATTATTTTTTTCAGCTAATTTTAAACTATTGAAATATGCATTTTGTAATAATTCAACCTCATTATTTTTTCCACCATACCATACCGGACCTACAGTATGTATTACATATTTTGCTGGTAAATTATATGCTTTTGTAATTTTCGCATTTCCTGTTTCGCAACCGTTAAGTAATCTACATTCAGCTAATAACTCTTTCCCAGCCGCACGGTGTATTGCTCCATCTACCCCACCACCAAGAAGTGTTTTGTTTGCAGCATTTACTATTACATCAACTTTAAGTTTTGTAATATCTCCTTTGTGTATTTCAATCATAGTTTTTCTTTTAAATACTTACCGGTTAGCGATTCTTTACATTTTACAATTTCTTCCGGTGTACCTTCAAAAATTAATTTACCACCATTTACTCCTCCATAAGGCCCTAAATCAATAATATGGTCGGCACATTTTATTATATCCAAGTTGTGTTCAATTATTATAACTGTATTCCCATTTTCAACAAGACGGTTTATCGATTTTAATAGTTTTTTAATATCGTGAAAATGCAAACCGGTTGATGGCTCATCAAAAACAAAAATAATAGGTCGAGAAGTTTCTTTAGTTAAAAACGATGCTAATTTTATTCGTTGCGATTCGCCACCGGACAATGTTGATGATGATTGCCCAAGTTTAACATAGCCCAAACCTACATCTGACAAAAGTTGTATTTTCTGAAGTATTTTTTTCTCAAGAGTACCTTTTGTTTGTGTAAAAAACTCTAAAGCCTCATCAACCGACATATTAAGTACATCGTAAATGCTTTTTTCGTTATAAAGCACATCAAGAACATCAGGTTTAAAACGTTTTCCTTTACACGATTCGCAAACAAGTGTAATGTCTGCCATAAATTGCATTTCAATTTTAATTACACCATCACCTTGACACTCTTCGCATCTACCACCATCAACATTAAACGAAAAATGTGCGGGTTTATATCCGTTTATTTTAGCAAACTGCTGATTTGCAAAAAGTTTACGAATATCGTCGTAAGCTTTAATATATGTTACAGGATTTGAACGAGATGAACGACCAATAGGGTTTTGGTCAACATACTCAATATCGGAAATTAAATTTATATCGTGTGTAATACTTTCGTGAGAGCCTGTTTTTTCGCCATAACCTTGATAAATCTTTTTTAACGCAGGAAACAAAACTTTTTTTATTAATGTTGATTTCCCTGAGCCACTTACTCCGGTTACAGCTGTAATAATATTTAACGGTATTTTAACATCAATATTTTGTAAATTATGTTCGCTAGCTCCTTTTATTTCTATAAAATTATTCCACCTTCGCCTTAACTTAGGAACTTCAATTTCTTTTCTACCATTTAAGTAATCAGATGTTAAGCTGTTTTCAGATTTTATAAGCTGCTTATACTTACCTTTAAAAATTATTTCGCCACCGTTAATACCGGCACGTGGTCCAATATCTATAATATTATCGGCATTTTTCATTAAAGCTTCATCGTGTTCAACAACCAAAACGGTATTGCCCAAATCGCGCAATTTTTTCAAAATTTTAATTAAGCGTTCGTTGTCGTGCGAATGCAAGCCAATACTTGGCTCATCTAATACATAAAGCGACCCAACTAATGAGCTACCAAGCGATGTAGTTAAATTTATTCGTTGAGTTTCGCCTCCTGAAAGTGTGCTCGATGTTCGATTAAGTGTTAAATAACTTAACCCTGTTTCTATTAAAAAGCCCAATCGCTCAATCACTTCGGTCAAAATACGTTCAGCAATTTGCGAGTCGTGTTGGTTTAATTTTATTGTTTTTAAATATGCATAAAGCTCATCAATAGGCATATTTACTAAATCAGTAATTGGCTTTCCGTTTATTTTTATAAACTGTGTACTTATTTTAAGTCTGGTACCTTTACATTGAGGGCAAGTTGTTCTGCCCCGATACCTTGCTAACATAACTCTATATTGTATTTTATAAGCTTCGGCTTCGAGCATTATAAAAAATTTATTTAAACCCTTAAAGTATTTATTGCCGGTCCAAAGTAAATCTTTTTGTTTTTGAGTTAAATCGTAATATTTTTTATGAATTGGAAAATTGAATTTATCAGCAGAATAAACAAGTTCATCTTTCCATTTACTCATTTTTTCGCCACGCCAACAAACAACGGCATCTTCGTAAATAGATAAATTTTTGTTAGGAATAACAAGGTCGGGGTCAATACCAATTGTATGACCAAAACCTTCGCATTTTTCACAAGCTCCAATAGGGTTATTAAAACTAAAAGTATTTACACTTGGCTGTTCAAATACAACTCCGTCAGCCTCAAACTTATCAGAAAAACTTGATTCTGTAATTTTATTATCAATATCAGCAATTATTATACAAGAACCATTGCCTTCGTAAAACGCTGTTTGAACCGAATCGGCTATTCTACTCTCTTCAAAACTATCTTTTGATATTTTTAATCTGTCTATTAATATTAAAATAGTATCATCATTCTTATCTAAAACATCAATAAATGCTTCGCTTATAGTTACTATTTCTGTTTTATAAAAAACCCGTGTAAAACCTTGTTGTAAAAGTAATTTTATTTGTTCCGATATATTTCGTTCTAGCTTTACAGACGATGTAATATAAATTTTAGAATTCTCAGGATGAGTTTTTATGAAATTAACAACATCATCAACAGTATCTCGTTTTACTTCTTTACCCGATATTGGCGAATAAGTTTTTCCTATTCGTGCGTATAATAATTTAAGATAATCGTATATTTCAGTTACAGTACCTACAGTTGAACGCGAATTTGATGTATTTACTTTCTGTTGAATTGCTATTGATGGCGGTATCCCATCAATAAAATCGACATCAGGCTTTTTTATTTTACCAAGAAACTGACGAGCATAGGACGATAAACTTTCTACATAACGCCTTTGACCTTCGGCATAAAGTGTATCGAATGCAAGCGATGACTTACCAGAGCCAGACAAACCTGTAACAACAGTTAATTCGCCTATTGGGACAGATACATCTATATTTTTTAAATTATGAACGCGAGCTCCTTTTATATTAATTTCCGACATTATTTTTTTGCTTAAAATGTTTGCAAAGTTATAAAGATGAAAACAAAAAACTTACTTTTTAAATAATTATTAAAAATAATATGCAACCATTGAAACATATTCTATGTCTAAGCCGTACAATAAAAGAATTAATTTTTCGTTGGTAATGTATAGTTAACAAATTTTAAGTTTTAATTAATAATTATTACATTTGCCGACACAATAAAACGGAGGATTGCATATAGAACAGAACTACTTTTAAATCAATACACTACAAATATGAGTTATACTGATTATTCAGACCAGGAATTAATTTCCGGTTTTATTGATGGTGAAAGTAGGCATTTTGAAGTTTTAATGAATCGATACAAAGATCGTGTTTACACATATATCTATCTCACAGTTAAAGATAAGGCAATTGCCGAAGATATTTTCCAAGATACTTTTATTAAAGTAATTCACTCGTTAAAAAAGGGAACTTATTCGCACGATAATAAATTTGTTTCATGGGTTATGCGAATTGCACATAATTTGGCTATTGACTATTTCCGTAAAAAGAAACAGTTGCAAACCGTACCAAATAAACACGATGAAGGTCTCGATATTTTTAACAATCAACGATTTTCTGAATCTACTATTGAAGATAAAATTGTAAAAGACCAAATTACTGATACCGTTAGGCTTTTAATAGAGGAATTACCTGACGACCAAAAAGAAGTAATAATTCTTCGTCATTATGTTGATATGAGCTTTAAAGAAATTGCAGAAAAAACAGGTGTCAGTATAAATACTGCACTTGGCAGAATGAGATATGCAGTTTTAAACTTACGAAAACTTATTGAAGAAAAGAACCTTATACTAACATCGAAATAACATTCAAGAAAAGGTCGATTGTAATAATCGACCTTTTTTACTAGCAAATATGTTTAATAAAATATTATAATTATTTAAAAAATATTTATTCCGATAAAAATAAACCTTTATCTTTATGCCAAAATTTGATAAATATTTGATAGATGAAAGATATTAATATTCAAGAAGTTCTAAAAACATTAGGTATTGAAGAACTAAACAAAGGTGTTTCTACAGGAGCCGAATGGTTTGAAACACAAGGAGCTGTTACAGAGTCGTATTCTCCTATTGACGGAAAGCTTATTGCTAAAGTGCAAAATGCTACAATGGATGACTACGAAATGGTAATGCAAAAAGCACAATCAGCTTTTAAAGTATGGAAACAAGTTCCTGCACCGGAAAGAGGCGAAATTGTTCGTAAAATTGGTTTAGCATTGCGTGAATATAAGCACGAATTGGGTGCTTTAGTAACCCTTGAAATGGGTAAAATTTATCAAGAAGGTCTTGGCGAAGTTCAAGAAATGATTGATATTTGTGATTTCGCTGTAGGACAATCACGTTTAATTAATGGTGTTAACTTACAGTCAGAACGACCACAACACAGATTATCAGAGCAGTATCACCCATTAGGAATTTGTGGTATAGTTACTTCTTATAACTTCCCTGTTGCCGTTTGGGCATGGAATACAGCTTTAGCTGCTATTGCCGGCGATGTTGTAGTTTGGAAACCATCATCAAAAACTCCAATTACAGCTATTGCAACTCAAAAAATTATTAACAACGTACTTAAAGAAAATAACATTCCTGAAGGCGTATTCAACCTAGTTGTTGCAAAATCATCAGTAATGGGCGATAACTTCTTAGCTGATAACAGAATTCCATTAATGTCTGTAACAGGTTCTACTGCTGTTGGAAAACGTGTTGGTGGAATTGTAGGCAAACGTTTAGGTAAAACTATTCTTGAATTAGGTGGAAATAATGCAGTAATTATTACACCAAGTGCCGATATTCAAATGGCAGTTATGTCAACAGTATTTGGAACCGTTGGCACAGCCGGTCAGCGTTGTACAAGTACACGTAGAGTAATTATTCACGAAAGTATTTTTGATGAGGTAAAAGATAAATTTGTTAATGCATACAAAGGCATTCAAACAAAAATAGGTAACCCTCTTAACGAAGACTATTTAGTTGGTCCATTAATCGACGAACATTCAGTAACACTTTTCAAAAATGCTTGCGAAAAAGTTGTTGAAGAAGGTGGCGAATTAGTTTTTGGAGGTGATATTCTTGAAGGAGAAGGTTACGAATCAGGTAATTATGTTGTTCCTGCAATTGCAACAGCAGAAAACCATTACCAAATTGTACAAGAAGAAACTTTTGCCCCAATAGTTTATTTAATTAAATATACCGGCGACATTAACAATGCTATTGCAATAAATAACAATGTGCCTCAAGGTTTATCATCAGCTTGCTTTACATTAAATGTTCGCGAAGCAGAAACTTTCCTTTCAGGTGTTGGTTCTGATTGTGGTATTGCTAATGTAAACTTAGGTACTTCAGGTGCTGAAATTGGTGGTGCTTTTGGTGGCGAAAAAGATACAGGAGGAGGACGTGAGTCTGGTTCTGATGCATGGAAAATATATATGCGTCGTCAAACTAATACTATTAACTATGGCGATGATTTACCATTAGCCCAAGGTATTACTTTTGACATTTAACGAATAATATAGATACATTAAAAGCTGCTTTTATAGGCAGCTTTTTTTATTTAAGTCCTTTTCTTAAATTTAATTTACCTTTGCAAAATAAATAAACAAATGAAAAAATTAATTAACGAAACAAAAATACGAGTACGGTTTAGCGAAGTAGATTCGGTTGGATTTGTTTGGCACGGTCATTACGTAAAATATATTGAAGATGGTCGTGAAGCTTGGGGAAAACAGTTTGGTTTTTCGTATATGGATATGTATCACAATAAATTTATTGCACCAATTGTTAAAGTAGATATTGATTATAAATCGCCTTTAAAAACAGAAGATGAAGCAATAATTACCACAGAATATATTTATACAAAAGCTGCAAAACTTACATTTAATTTTACAATAACAAATGCAAGAACAGGAAAAATAGTAATAAAGGCAAAAACAATTCAAATTTTTATGGATTTAAAAGAAAATTTAATGCTTTCAAACCCCGAATTTATTGATAAATGGCAACAAAAATATTTATTTTAGTTAATGAGATTTAATTATAAAAATATAACATACAAATTTCTATTAATTGTTAGTTTTCTAATAATTATTGGAATAAATAAAGGATTTAATTACCTATTAATTAATGGATTTAGCAATCCAATTTATGGCACCATTACATCTTTATTAATAATATCCACAATAGTTTACCTGACAACATTATTTTTTGGCTCATATCTTATTCAACTAAACTTTCATATAAAATCGTTAAATAAAGCTGATAGAACAATTAACAAAATTGCAATTACTTTTGATGATGGACCAACTCCACAAATAACAGAAAACCTGTTAAATGTTTTAGAAAAGCACAATGTTAAAGCCACTTTTTTTATGATTGGCAAAAACATAGAAAATAATAAAAATATTGTAAAAAAAGTTGATGCACAAGGGCATATTATAGGAAACCACAGTTATTATCATGCAAATATGTTTGATATGCAATCCTCTAAAAAAATGTTAGCCGAAATTACAAAAACAAACAAGCTTATAAAATCAATAATTAATAAAGAACCAACAATATTTCGACCTCCTTTTGGCATTACTAACCCTATGTTAGCAAAAGCAGTAAGAAAAAGCAAAATGCACTCAATAGGCTGGAGTTTGCGTTCATTAGATACAATTAAAACAAAAAATCAAACCCTAAAGAAAATAAAATCAAAAGTCAAAAATGGCGATATAATTTTACTTCACGATAACAATAATAATATTATTGAAATTACTGAAGAGTTTATAAATTACACAAAAAATATTGGCATTGAAATTGTTAGTTTAGAACATCTTTTAAAAATTAAAGCATATAAATAATGAATTTTTTAAAAATAATAATTTTAGTTGTTTCATTTGGAGTTACAACATTAATAGCTCAAGATAAATCGTTTAAAGAAATTACAAACATCGAGCAAGTAAAAACAAAAATTGCAGAATATTCAAGCAAAACAAATTCGATAAAAAGCGATTTTGTACAAGAAAAACATTTAGAAATTTTAGAAACACCATTAATTAGTAAAGGCAAGTTTTATTATAAAAAGCAAAACAATATTCGTTGGGAATACACAGAACCACTTAAATATATTATTGTAATACACAATGGTAAATTTACAATAAAAGACGAAACAAAAGTTAGTGAATACGATATTGAATCTAACAAAATGTTTAAAGAAATAAATAATATGATTATAACATCAATGAAAGGCGAAATAATTAACAATAAAGATTTTAACGCAAGCTTTTATGAAAACAACACTTATTATTTAGCAAAGCTAAAACCAAATAAAAAAGAAATTGCAGACTTTATCAGCACAATAAAAATATTTTTCGATAAAAAGGATTTTTCCGTCTCGAAAGTAATTATGGTTGAAAGCGAACAAGATTACACACAAATAATTTTTAAAAATAAGAGTATAAATATTATTTTAAACGAAAGTATTTTTAATATAAAATAATGCTCAATAACAATAAAAAATTACAATATATTAAATCAAAAAAATTACTTTTGTAACAAATCATAAATAAACACGTCATAAGACAAAATTAAAATTTTATTAAATGAAATCATTAAGATTATTTTTAGCAAGTGCTTTTATCTTGTTTATGAGCATCGGATTTGCTCAAACAGATTTAAAGCAAGAACTTCCAAAAGACCCAAATACAATTTATGGTGTATTGGAAAATGGTATGACATACTATATACGTCATAACGAAACCCCAAAAAATAGAGCTGAATTAACAATCGCGATTCGTTCAGGTTCTATTCAAGAAGATGAAGACCAACGAGGTTTAGCTCACTTATGCGAGCATATGGCTTTTAACGGTACAAAAAACTTTCCAAAGCACGAGTTAGTTAATTTTCTTGAAAAAACAGGAATGAAATTTGGTGCCGAAGTAAACGCTTACACAATTTTCGATGAAACTGTTTATGGCATTACTGTTCCTTTAGACAGTGCTAATTTTCTAGATAAAGGTTTATTAGTACTTCACGATTGGGCACATTATGTTACTTACGACCCAAAAGAAATTGATGCTGAACGTGGTGTAGTTCACGAAGAGTGGAGAATGCATCAAGGTGCTCAATTTAGAATGCAAGACGAATTATTTAAAGCTATTTTTCATGGCTCAAAATATGCTGAACGTAGCACTATTGGTTTAATGTCGGTTATTGACAGTTGTAAATATTCTGCATTAACAAGATTTTATAACGATTGGTACAGACCAGATAGACAAGCATTGATGATTGTTGGTGATTTTGATGCAAAAGAAGTTGAAAAGAAAGTTAAAGAACTTTTTAGCAAAATACCAAACCCTGAGAACGAAAGAAAATATGTGCAAGAAGATATGCCAGGTAATAAAGAACCAATTGTTGCAATATTAAGCGACAAAGAAAACCCTTCTACAGCGGTTCAAATTTTTATTAAGCACAATAAATTTTTCCAAAAAACTGTTGGCGACTACCGTAAATCAATAGCTCATCAATTATACAACGACATGATTACCCAACGATTAACAGAGCTAACACAAACCGAAAACCCTCCTTATTTAATGGGTGGTGCAGGTTATGGTGAGTTTATTGGACCTAAAGATATTTATTTCATGATGGCTGCTACCAAAGAAGATGGTATTATGCGCGGAATGGAAACAGTATTAAGAGAAAATTATCGTGTAAAACAACATGGCTTTACAGCAACTGAATTAGAGAGAACAAAAAAATCCTTAATGAAAAAAGTTGAAAAAGCTTATAACGATAGAGATAAACAAAAATCTGCATCTTATATTCAAGAATATAAAGGAAACTTTTTAATGAATAAAACACCATTTCCAGGAATGGAGAATGAATATAAGTATTACAAAGAATTTTTAGATGGTATAACCCTAGAAGAAGTTAGTGCTTTAGCTAAAGATTGGATTACTGATGAAAATATGGTAATTCTTGTTATGGCTCCTAAAAAAGATGGTTTAGTTTTACCTACTAAAGATGAGATTTTAGCTGACCTTGCCAAAGTAAAAGCAGAAAAATTAGAGCCTTATGTTGACAAAGTTGCAACACGTCCTTTATTTGAAGCAAAAAAATTAGGAGTTGTTCCCGGTTCTGTTAAGAAAAAATCTAAAGTAAAAGATTTTGGTGCAGAAAAATGGGTGCTAAGCAATGGCATTACTGTATATCTAAAGAAAACCGATTTTAAAGATGACGAAATTAAAATGACAGCGTACAGCAACGGTGGCTATTCAGTTTATGGACAAGAAGACGATATTTCCGCAAAAATTGCTACCGATGTTATTGCCGAATCTGGCTTAAATGGTTTCGATAAAACAGAATTAGAAAAACTACTATCTGATAAAACTGCAAGTGTTTCTCCATATATAAATGAACTTTCTGAAGGTTTTACAGGAGCATCATCTGTAAACGATTTTGAAACAATGCTACAGCTAATATATCTTAATTTCGAAAAACCACGTTACGATAAAACAGCATATGCTTCATTTATGTCAAGAATGAAAGACGCATTAAAAAATCAAAGTGTAAGTCCTGAAACTGCATTTAGAGATTCTATTAAAGCTACTTTAGCACAACATAACAAACGTGCTCGCCCTATGAGTGTTGAGCTTTTAGATGAAGCTAACTATAGAAGAGTTCATCAAATATTTAGAGATAGATTTAGCGACCCATCTAGCTTTACATTCTTCTTTGTAGGAAATATTGATATGGAAAAAGCTAAACCACTTATCGAAAAATATTTAGGTAGCTTATCTGCCGATAAAAGAGAAGAAACTTGGAAAGATTTAGGTATTGAATATCCTAAAGGAAAAGTTGACGTAACAGCTTATAAAGGAACAGAGCCAAAAAGTATAGTTCTAATGCAAATTAATCACGATTTTGATTACAATCAGAAAGATCGAATAGCATTAAAAGCTCTAAGTAAAGTTTTATCAATTGATTTAATTAATGAAATTCGTGAAAACATGAGCGTTGTATACTCTATTGGTGCTTATCCAGGATACGAAAAACTTCCAAAAGCATCAGCAAAAATGACAGTATATTTCCCTTGTGCCCCTGACAATATTGATAAAGCTACAAATGGTACACTTAAAATATTTGAAAAAATTACAAACGAAGGACCAACCGAAGTTAACTTAAACAAAGCTAAACAACAATTGCTTAAAGAGCACGAAACAAATTTAAGAGAAAACGGTTATTGGTTAAATTCAATGAAATCGTATTATTTTAAAAATATACCAACAAAAGAATTTAATAAAATTGATGATATAATTAACAGTTTAACAAAAAAAGATATACAAGAAACTGCAAAGAAATATCTTAAAACCGATAATTATGTTAGAGTTTCTTTAAGACCTGAAAAAAAATAATTTTTCAAGTTTATTAACATATTTAAGATGCTATCTTTTTAAAAAGATAGCATCTTTTTTTTATAAAAACTTTACCTTTGTCATAATGAAAATAATAAAAAGAATATTTTTAAGTCTATTTGTGGTATTAATTATTTCAATAATTTATATTGTAATCGATGCACAAATATCGCCGCCAAAAATCAAAGATTTAAGCTCTTTAAACGATAAAAGAATACATCCAACAAATAACTTTTATAAAATAAAAAACAATTGGCTTCAAAAAAACAAATATGGCATTTGGGAAATGTATGTAGAAGGTTCGCCTTTTGAAATGGGCATTTACGAAGGTAAACTATCAAAAGAACTTATAAAAATACAAGAAGAAGCTTTTGTTGAACAAATTAGCATATTAATCCCTTCAAAATCGTATCAAAAATTCTTAAAATATTTTATTGGCATTTTCAATAGAGATATTGATGAGTATATACCTAAAGAGTATTTAGAAGAAATTTATGGTATGTCAAAATCGACCTCTGATGAGTTTAATTATATAGCCCCAAATTATCAGCGAATGCTAAATTATCATGGAGCTCACGATATTGGTCACGCACTAAAAGACCTAGCAATGGTTGGTTGCACCTCGTTTGGTGTAAACATAAACAAAAACGATAGTAATATGCTTATTGGCAGAAACTTCGATTTTTATGTTAACGACGATTTTGCAAAAAACAAACTCGTTTGTTTTGCCAAACCAGATAGTGGATATAAATTTATGTATTATACTTGGGCAAGTTTTATTGGCGTAGTTTCAGGCATGAACGAAAAAGGTTTAACTGTTACAATAAATGCTGCAAAATCAGATATCCCTACAAAAGCAGCAATGCCAATTTCCATTTTAGCAAGACAAATATTACAATACGCACAAAATATTGAAGAGGCGAAACAAATAGCAAAAAAAGCACAAATATTTGTTTCTGAATCAATATTAGTAGGTTCGGCTCAAGATGATAATGTAGCAATTATTGAAAAATCGCCTACAAAACAAGGTTTTTATTCAACAACAGAAAGCAGTATTGTTTGCCCAAATCATTTTCAGAGCAAAACATTTAAAAACGATAAAAATAATATAACTAATATAAGAGAATCTGCATCAAAATATAGATTTGATAGATGTTGGCAATTAATTAACAAATATGATATAATTGATTACCCGCAAGTTGCCGAAATATTAAGAAATACAAAAGGTATTGATGATGTAAATATTGGAATAGGAAACGAAAAAGCAATGAATCAATTAATATCACATCATAGTATAATTTTTAAACCCAAAGAGCTTAAAGTTTGGGTTTCTACCCCTCCATACCAGCTTGGTAAATACATAATGTACGACTTAAATAAAATATTTAATTTAGGCGATTCAATTAATGAAAACACACTGATAAACGATACATCTTATACAATTCCTATTGATAGTTTTTTGTATTCGCAAGATTATAAAAACCGCATAAAATTTGTGAAATTAAGGCACAAAATATGGCTTAGTTTATGGAACGACAAACCAATTGAAAATGCTGATGAAATTATGAATGAAATAGTTGAGAGTAACCCTGAATATTATTTATCATACTACGAAGCAGGCGATTATTACTTTCATTTTAAGCAATACAAAAAAGCAAAAGAAAACTATGAAATTTGCTTAACTAAACTTTTTGAGAATGAAAGTCAACACAGGCATGTATTAGAAAATTTGATAAAAATTAATGAATGGGTTATTGACACTGATTAATTATGATTGTTATGATTTTGATAACAATTAACATAATAATCTTATAAAATCTGCGTCATTAATAATGAAATATTTTGACTCTGAATAATTATGATTGTTATGATTTTGATAATATTTAGCATAATAATATTATAAAATCTGCATCAAATAAAAAATATACATCTTAATAAATAAAATATGTATGATAATTACAAACACACAGAAATAACAGAGAAAATTATAAAGGCTTTTTATAATGTTTACAACGAGTTAGGTTCTGGATTTCTTGAAAAAGTTTATGAAAATGCTATGCTAATAGAATTAAAGAAATTTGAATTGTTTTATGAAAATCAAGAAAAAATAAACGTTTACTACGATAAAAAACTAATTGGAGATTATTATGCTGATATTGTCGTAGATAATAAAGTTATTATAGAATTAAAGGCTATTAAACAGATTGCACCTATTCATGAAGTACAATTAGTTAATTATTTAAAAGCTACAGAAATAGAAGTTGGATTGTTATTAAATTTTGGTGAAAAGCCTCAAATTATCAGAAAAGTATTATTAAATGATGTAAAATAACTCAAAAAAAACCTATATTCGTTTATCATATAAAATCAAGAAAAAAAATTAAACAAAATGATACCCAAAATAGAAACAAAATCGAGACAAGAAATAAAAGATTCACAAGAAAAAAAGCTTGTTAAATTATTAAAATATGTAAATACAAACTCTAAGTTTTATAAAAACTTGTTTACAAAAAATAACATCGATATATCAACCATTAAAACATTAGACGATTTAACAAAAATACCTGTTACTACAAAAGACGATTTACAGAAGCAATTTGATGATTTTTTATGCGTTGACAAACAAAAAATTATCGATTTTGTTACAACCTCCGGTACAATGGGAAACCCTGTTACCTTTGGAATGACAGATAAAGATTTAGACAGATTAGCTTATAACGAATATTTATCATTTTCATGTGCAAATACCACTACCGACGATATTTTCCAGCTCATGGTAACACTCGACAAGCGATTTATGGCAGGTATGGCTTATTTCTTAGGCATTAGAAAACTTGGAGCAGGAATTATTAGAGTTGGACCGGGTTCGCCTGAATTACAATTTGAATCAATCAACAGATACAAACCTACCGGTTTAATTACAGTACCTTCATTTATCCCAAAACTTATAGAATATGCCGAGAAAAACGGCATAGATTATAAAAATTCATCAATAAAAAAGGCAGTGTGTATTGGCGAACCTATTCGAACATCAAATTTTGAATTAAACCGCTTAGGTAAGAAAATAAAAGAAAAATGGGATATTGAATTATACTCAACATACGCATCAACCGAAATGGGAACTGCTTTTACCGAGTGTAGTGCAGGCAAAGGCGGGCATCATCACCCTGAAATGATTATTGTTGAGTTTTTAGACGACAATAATATGCCTGTTCTTGACAATGAAATGGGAGAAGTTACAATTACAACTCTTGGCGTTGAAGGCATGCCTCTTTTAAGATTTAAAACAGGTGATATTTGTTACCATTATACTGAAAAATGCGAGTGTGGTCGCACAACAATGCGACTAGGACCGGTTATTGGGCGTAAACAACAAATGATAAAATTTAAAGGTACAACTATTTACCCTCCTGCCCTTTTCGATGTACTAAACGATATAGATTGTGTTGAAAACTACATAGTTGAAGTAAGCACAAATAATCTTGGAACCGATGAAGTATTAATAAAAATAGGATGTACAAACCCTGAAAAAAATATTGATAAAAAACTTAAAGATAACTTTAGAGCAAAACTAAGAGTTGCTCCTGAATTTGAGTTTTACTCACAAAAAGAAATACAAAAAATGCAGTTTCCTGAACATGTTCGTAAACCTATAACTTTTATTGACAGGCGATAATATAAGGGGTATTAAAAAATTATTAATAACTTTTCTAAAACGCTCTTTTTACTTGCATAAGTTTAATTTATATTTGTACAAAATAAAATGAATTTCCTCGTCGCAAACAAAGAATGTATAATTATTTTACATTCATAAATAGGCGAGTAGTAACTCAAACAAATTAAAAATGGCAGAACTTAAAGAAGGCGATAAAGCACCAAATTTTAAAGGTATTTCGCAAGATGGTAAAGAAATAAAATTAGACGATTATAAAGGAGAAAAGCTTGTCTTATATTTTTACCCTAAAGACAATACGGCCGGTTGTAATGCTGAGGCATGCAACTTACGTGATAACAACAACGAGTTTACAAACTTAGGTTATAAAATATTAGGCGTAAGCCCTGATGATGAAAAAAAACATCAAAAATTTAAAGAAAAATTTAATTTACCATTCGATTTAATTGCCGATACCGAAAAAGAAATATTAACAGCTTATGGTGTTTGGGGAGAAAAAAAGATGTATGGCAAAACATTTATGGGAGTTAAACGAACCACTTTTTTAATTGATGAAAATGGTAAAATTGAGAAAATATTCAAGAAAGTAAAAACAAAAGAACACAGCGAACAAATTTTTAAAGAAATTAAATTATAAAATAGAAATAAGATGGCAAAAAAAGATATTAACTTAGATAAATTAAAAGTTTTAGAAGCTACTCTAAGTAAAATAGACAAAGAGTACGGAAAAGGTACTATAATGAAACTAGGCGATACTAAGGTTATTGATATCCCTTCAATTTCAACAGGTTCATTAGGCTTAGATTTAGCTCTTGGTGTTGGAGGTCTTCCTCGTGGACGAATCATTGAAATTTATGGACCTGAATCATCAGGTAAAACAACACTTGCAATTCATGCAATAGCCGAAGCTCAAAAGCAAGGTGGTATTGCTGCTATTGTTGATGCGGAGCATGCTTTCGATAAATCTTACGCTGAAGCTCTAGGTGTTGATACCGAAAACCTTTTTATTTCTCAACCAGATAATGGTGAGCAAGCCCTTGAAATTACCGACCATTTAATTCGCTCGGGAGCAATTGATATATTAGTTGTTGACTCGGTTGCAGCACTTACTCCAAAAGCTGAAATTGAAGGTGATATGGGTGATTCACGTATGGGATTACAAGCTAGACTAATGTCTCAAGCTCTTCGTAAACTAACTGCAACAGTTAGTCGTACTAACACTACTTTGATTTTTATTAATCAGTTGCGTGAAAAAATTGGCGTTATGTTTGGCAACCCGGAAACAACAACCGGAGGTAATGCGCTTAAATTTTACGCTTCTGTTCGTTTAGATATTCGTCGTATTGGTCAAATAAAAGTTGGCGATGAGGTTGTTGGCAACAAAACACGTGTTAAAGTTGTTAAAAACAAAGTAGCACCACCCTTCCGTAAAGCAGAATTTGATATTCAATATGGCTTAGGTATATCTAAAGTTGGCGAAATTATTGATATGGGTGTTGATTTTGACATAATTAACAAAAGCGGTTCGTGGTTTAGTTATGGTGAAACTAAATTAGGACAAGGCAGAGACGCTGTTAAAAATCTATTTTTAGATAATCCGGAATTAATGGAAGAAATTGAAATGAAAATTCTCGACCATTTAAAAGCTGATAACGAAGAAAATAAATAATATAAATAACCTAACAGTTTTGCTTATTAATTTATTTTAATCAAAATTGTTAGGCTTCTTAATTAATTTATATAAAACCAACAAAATAATCAATGAACAAAATAGTATTATCAATAATATCTGTATTAATTATTTTTGCTTCGTGTAATAACAACAAAAAAGTAACAATTTCTGATAAAGAAATTTCAACAAAAGTTGATACCGGCATTATAGCTAAAATAACGCAAAAAATAAAACAAACCCCTAACAATGCTGTTTTATTTAAAGATAGGGCAGTAATGTATTTTACATATCATGATATTAATAATGCTATTAAAGATTTAGAAACAGCAATAAAGTTAGACTCAACAAATACAGATTATTACAATTTAATTGCCGATTACTGGATAATAAACGGAAACTCAAAACCTACAAAAAAATACTTAGATAAAAGTTTAACAATAAATCCGGAAAATACAGGTACTCTCATACGATTAGCTAAATTATATTTATATATAGAAAAACACCAAGAAGCTTTTAATTATATAAACGAAGCTATAAAAATAAATTCAGGATTAGCTATTCCATATTTTGTTAAAGGTTTAATTTACGATGATATGGGAGACACTTTGCGTGCTATTAAACAATACCAAACTGCAATAGAACGTAATCCCGAATTTTATGATGTATATATTCTTTTAGGATTAAAACATTCTCAATTAAAAGATTCGCTTGCTATTACATATTACAACGATGCAATCAGAATAAAACCACAAAGTATTGAGGCTCATTATAATTTAGCAATGTATTACCAAGATAACGGAATGTTTGATAAAGCTATTGAAGAGTACAATAATATTTTAGAAAATATTGATTCATTAAATTATCAAGCAACATATAATAAAGGATATTTATATTTAGAATATTCTGTAAATTACAAAAAAGCACTAAAATATTTTACAAAAGCATACCAAATAAATCCAAACAGCCCTAATGGAATATACAATTTAGGTCTGACTTACGAGAAACTTGGAAACAAAGAAAAAGCAAAAGAATTTTATAATAAAGTTCTTCGAATATTACCGAGTTACCAATTAGCTATTGATAGATTAAATAAGTTAAAATAAAAGCTAATGACTAATTAAAAACATTACCTAACCTTTTTAATTTAGCTTCTTCAAGAATTTTGATTTTTCTACCATTAAGTTCAATATACTTATCATCTTTAAACTCCGAAAGTAGCCTAATAACAGATTCTGTAGCTGTACCAACAATATTTGCAAATTCCTCTCTTGTTAAGGAAATTTGCAAAACATTATCATCATCAACTCCAAACTCACGTTTTAAATAAATTAATATCTCAGCAAGACGTTCACGAACAGTTTTTTGAGCTATCCCTGTAATAAATGAATTTGCCACACCAAGCTCAGTACAAGCTATTTGCATAAGCTCTAACGAAAAATCAGAATTATTTTTCATAAAACTAATCATAGTAGATGATGGAATAAAACATATAGTTGCGTCTTCAATTACCTTTGCAGTAGTGCAAGATAGCTCACCACTAAGTACCGAGCGATACCCAATAATATCACCTTTTTTGGCAAATTTTATTATTTGGTCTTTTCCCTCAACACCAGTTTTAAACAACTTTACTATTCCTTTACTTATGCAATACGAACCATTTGGTCTGTTCCCCTCATGATAAATAATATCGCCTCTTTTATAAAAAGCACAACCTTTTTCAAATGTTAACTCATTAACTTCTTCATCGGTTAATTTTTTAAAAATAGACCTTATATTTTTTTCACATTCATCACAAATAGGTGTCACTTGCTTTATTTTCATTAGTATAGTGTTTACAAATCTTAATATATGCTAATTAACAACAAAATCGTTTATTAATTATGCTAAATAATTTATCTTTGTAAAGATAAAAATATTTTATAAAACAAACAGAATGAAAGAGACAATAAATGTAAATTGGAAAGAAAATATGTGTTTTGAGGCCGAAGTTAACGGTCATAAAATTGTTTTAGATGCTGTTGATGCTGTTGGAGGCGAAAACAAAGGACCTAGACCAAAGCCATTTATGATGGTTGCATTAGCAGGTTGCACAGGTATGGATGTAATATCAATTCTAAAAAAAATGCGTGTAGATGTTGATAATTTCAATGTTAAAGTTGATGGAGAATTAACAGAAGAACATCCAAAACAATTTAATAAAATGCATGTAACATACGAATTTTGGGGCAAAGACCTTCCAATGGCTAAATTAGAAAAAGCTGTAAATTTATCTGAGGAAAGATATTGTGGCGTTAGTGCAACATATAAAAAAGTTATAGGATTAACTTCTGAGATTATTGTGCACGAATAACAATTAACCTTAACAATAAATTTTGGGCTTGCTTAAACATTTAAGCAAGCTCATTTTCTTTAAATGGCAGGTATTTATATACATATCCCTTTTTGCAAATCAAAATGTTATTATTGCGATTTTTATTCATCACAAGATATTAGTAAGACTGAACAGTTTATTTCATCACTTTTAATAGAAATAGAACAAAAAAAGAATTATTTAATTGACAATGAAACCATAGAAACAATATATTTTGGAGGAGGAACTCCTTCGGTATTAAATCCAAAACAAATACAAGAAATATTATCTAAAATATATACAACATACAATTTTAGTTCGAAAACAGAAATTACATTTGAGTTAAATCCTGATGATATTACAGAAGAATATTTAATGCTGTTAAAAAAAGCAGGAATTAACAGACTAAGCATTGGTTTACAATCTTTTAACAACAACATGTTAAAATTAATGAACAGACGACATGATGTAAAACAAGCCATCAATTCTGTTAAAATTGCAAAAAATATTGGCTTTAATAATATAAGTGTTGACCTAATTTATGGCTTACCTAATACAAATTTAGATTTTTTAAAAGATGAATTAGATAAGATTATAAAACTTGATATCCAACATATTTCGGCATATCATTTAACATACGAAGATAAAACAGTATTTAAAAACTATTTAGAAAAAGGGAAATTACGTGAATTACCCGATACCGAAAGCCAAAAACAATTTGTATATTTGACAAAGTTCTTTGAAGACAATGGTTTTGAACAATATGAGATTTCAAATTTTGCAAAAAACAATTTGTATTCTAAGCATAATTCAAATTATTGGTTTGGTGTAGAATATATTGGCTTAGGACCGTCAGCTCACTCGTACAATAAACAATCACGACAGTGGAATATTGCTAACGTAAAAAAATATATTGCAGAAATTGAAAACAATAATATTTTCTATGAAAAAGAAAATTTAACTGTTAACGATAAATATAACGAATATTTATTAACAAGGCTAAGAACCAAATGGGGCATAGATTTAAACTATATTGAAAAAAATTTTGGCAATATGTATTTAAGACATCTAATAAGTTATGTTGATAAATATTTGAACTTAGAATATATTTACAAACAGAAAAATATTGTACATTTGCATAAAAATTATTGGTTCTTATCAGACAAAATTATATCTGAATTAATGAAAACTATATGATAAAAAAGATTTTAACATACACATTTTTACTAGTAAGTTTATTTTCGTTAGCCCAACAAAACGAAAGCACTTTATTTTTTAAAGACTGTACAGCAGAAACATTTAAAGAAAACCTTGAAGCTCTTGCAGATAGTTCAATACTAATTGATGCTCGTGCAAAAAGAGATTACAAAAGAAGTCGTATAAAAGGAGCTATACTTGGCGAAGAAATTAATTCAATATTTAATATAGTAAAAAATTACCCGAAAAACAAACCTATTTTTGTGTATTCTGAATCTGGCGATGAGAGCTTAACCGTATCTGCATTACTTATGCGTAAAGGCTATAGCAAAATATACAACCTTAAAAATGGCTTAGACGATTGGTGGCGAGCCGGTTTCAAATTAGATAAATCAAAAGTTAAAATTGGAATAGTCAGTTTATAGCCATACAAATAGTTAATATTTCTTCATTTTTTTTACCAAAACACTATAATTTTTCTTTAATATTATTATATTTGTTAATTAAATTTAACAAATAATAGATATATGAGAAAATTCATAAAATTTAGTGCATTCGCTGTATTAGCATCTTTACTGTTTAGTTCATGCGGTAACGAGCCTGTTGTTATTGAAGACAACATAAGTGACTCTACTTCGGTAAATATTAATGAAGAACCAATTGTTAAAGTTTATTCAAAATATAAATTCCCTTCACCACTTGAAATATTTATTGTATTAAAAGATGAAGGTGTGAAATTTAATAGTTCAGTAATAAACGACTTAGAAAAAGCCAGCACATATACAACAACAGACAGGTTGGCTATAGGCATGGGAATATATAGTGCTGATTTATCATATTGCAGTATGTACGAAAAAAGCCAACTAACAATGAATTATTTTGCAGTAAACAAATCTATTGCAGATAAGCTTGGTCTATCATCCGGGTTTAATAAAGATTTAATGGATAGAATTGATAAAAATATTAACAATGCCGATTCGTTAATTAAACTAACATCAAACTCATATAACCAAGCAGTTGCTTTTTTAGAAGAGCAAGGACAAACAAAAATTCTACCTTATATTATTTTTGGAGAGTGGATTGAAAGTGCATACATTACAGTTAACTCAACTAAAAAGTTTTCTTCTGATGATATAGGTGTTAACATTATATCAGAGCAAAGTTTGTTATTTGAAAACATTTATGATTATTTTAACAAAGCAAATATAAAAGAAAGTAACGAGGCTTTATATAATGACGTTCAAGATTTATATGAATTATATATTGAGTTGTACAACAACGAAGACGAAGATATTACTGAAACTCAGTTCAACAATATAAAAGCAAAAATTACAGAAATAAGAAATAATTGGATTTAATTTCTATTAAAAAAAACATCATGAAAATAAATAAATTAATATTAATACTGCTTAGTTTCGTTTTTATATCGAACACAAATGTATTTTCGCAAAACTGTTATCGAGAAGATTATGGTTTCGATGAAGCTGCAGAAGATGGAGACAATTACTATGAGTTTGAAGATGGTAGTTACTATGGATATGCCGAAGGTGGCGATACTATTTTAATAAAAACCGTACTTTATGGCAGACGCAAATACAAAGTATTAGTAAGTACTTTAGATAATTTACAAATAGCAAGTTGGAAAATTATACAAAACAAAAAAAGTACTAAGCTTACCAAAAAAACAAGAAACGAGAAGTATGAATACACATACAAAACAAACGACAAAGGCGAATATATTGCTGAAGACGGTAAAGTTCTTGACGATTTTGGAAGAAAAACTGATAAAAACGGTGAAGTTATTAAAAATAACGGAAGAGCTGTTGATTTTAGAGTTGTAACAAACAGAGCTGTTGTTTCTGCCGATACAATTTATTCTCGAGAGGTTGTAAACGAAGAAATTGAAATATACAGCGGAAGTGATGGTAGCGAAATGGTTAAAAAGAATAAGAAAGCTAAAAGTGTTATAATTAAACTAATTTTTGCTCCGGGCGAAGATGGTGGATGTTATGGTGTATTTATTGGCAACCAACGTTCAAAAAGCAAAAAAGCCGGTAAAAATTGGTAGATTTGCCTCGTAAAGCAAAATAAAAAAGCCATTTTCAAATGAATCTCCTCGCCACAAGCTGACGAGGTATCGTTTTGGAATACTATTCTTTTATACGTCCCAAGGGACGGGGAATTAAACCCAAACAGATTAAAATGGCTTTTTTATTTCTTTCTTTTTTGCGATAATATCATCGCAAATCACCCTTTATTTCCCATAATGAATATCCTCACCGCAAGCGAACAAAGTTATGAAAACCAATATTAATAGCCCCAAGGTAACCAAACAGATTAAAATCTATTTATCTCTACTAAACACAAAAGAAATAATATTAGCTCCCATCTGTAAAGCTTTTGTACGTTTTTCGAGACTATCATTATGCACATCAGCATCTTCCCAACCATCGCCTAAATCACACTGATAATCGTAAAAAACCAGCACCCTACCTTGATAAATAATAGCAAAACCTTGAGCCGGTTTTCCATCATGCTTATGAATTTTTGGCAATCCATTATCAAAATTATATTTTTGATGATATATTGGATGACTAAATGGTAATTCTACAAATTCACTTTCAGGAAATACTTTTTTCATCTCGGTTCTTATGTATTTATCTAATCCGTAATTATCTGATATATGCAAAAAGCCTCCTGCCAATAAATAATTTCTTAAATTTTGAGCTTCGGCATCAGAAAAAATAATATTTCCATGTCCTGTTACATGCACAAAAGGATAGTTAAATATTTCAGCACTTCCCACTTCAACTGTTGCAATATTTTCATCAATATTTGTATGTAAATTTTTATTACAGAATTTAACTAAATTAGGCAACGAGGTTGGATTTGCGTACCAGTCTCCTCCCCCATTATATTTTACCAATGCAATTTTAACACTTGTATTTTGCGAAAAACTAATTATTGAAAAACTAATTAAAATTATTAACAGTAAATTTCTCATAAATTAAAAGTATTTCGTGCCTCAACAAAACTTTCAAGTAATTCAGGCTGCGTCTCTATTGATGTTCCAATTACTGCAATGTTTGCTCCTGATTTATATATGTCGGCTAGTTGTTTAACAGACCGTATTCCGCCACCAACAATAAGCGTAGAATTAATATTATTTTTTACCATTTTAACAGTTTTTAGTGGCACAGACTCTGTTGCCCCACTCCCCGCTTCAAGATAAATACTAGTCATTCCCAAAAGTTCGCCTGCAACAGCGGTTGAAACTGCTATTTCAGGTTTGTTTCTCGGTATTGGCGAGGTATTACTTATATACTCAACCGAAGTTGTATGCCCATTTTCAATTAATATATAACCTGTTGGTATAACTTTTAGCCCACTATTTTTTATTCTTATTGCTGATATTACTTGATTAGAAATTAAGTATTCAGGATTTCTTCCGGATATAAGTGATAAAAATAATATCGCATCAGCTTTATCAGTAAACTGATTAGGGTTACCGGGAAAAAGTATTACAGGTATATTCGAGTTTTTCTTTATTGCTGTAACTATTGTATCTACCGAATTATTTACTAAACTTCCACCTACAAAAAAATAATCAATTTTTAATTTATTAGAATTTTCTATTAGCAATAATAACGACTTATTATTGACATTATCAGGGTCTATTAAAACAGCTATTTTTTTTGTATTGTTATTAAACTTTTCCATTCTAACTATCCGTAAATTGAAAATATTATACGTGCAGTATAAAAGTAAATTAAAAAGCCAAGTATATCGTTTGATGTTGTAATAAAAGGACCTGTTGCTACAGCAGGATCTACTTTAAATTTATTTAAAACCAATGGTACAATTGTTCCAAAAAGAGAAGCAAAAATAACAACCATTATCAATGCAATACTTATTGAAACAGTGATTAAATACGACCCATGAAATAATAATGTAAACGCAAAAACTATTGTTGCAAGTATAAAACCATTAATTATTGCTATTAAAAATTCTTTACCAATTTTTTTTGTTATACTCTCTATTCCTAAATTACCCGAGGCTAATCCCTGTACTATAATTGATGATGATTGAACACCTGCGTTACCACCCATAGCTGCAATTAATGGCATAAATAAAGCAAGTGTAGCGTATTTAACAATATCGCCTTCAAATATACCAATAACCTGAGAACCTATAAGCTCACCAATTAAACCAATTATCAACCAAGGAATACGAGCTCTTGTAAGTTTAAAAACACTGTCAGACGATTCTACATCTTCAGTAATACCCGATGCTAATTGGTAATCTTTTTCTGCTTCTTCTTTAATTACATCAACAACATCATCAATAGTAATTTTACCAACTAAGCGACCAATACCATCAACAACCGGCAAAGCAATTAAATTATATTTGTGCATTAAATTTGCAACATCTTCGTCATCCTCACCTGTATGAACGGTAATAACATCAGTATTACATATATCATATATTACTTGATTAGATTGTGCTAAAAGCAATTTTTTTAATGAAAGTGTTCCTACAATTTTTTCATCATCATCAATAACATATATATAGTATATATTCTTTACCTTTTCTGCTTGTTGCCTCAACTCAACCAAACAAGCACGAACTGTTAAATTTTTATTTACTGCCAATAACTCTTTAGCCATCAAACCACCGGCAGTATCTTCATCGTAATTTAACAGCTCAACAATATCGCCGGCTTGCTCAATATCTTCAATATTAGATAGTACTTTGGCTTTCTTTTCTTCCGGTAAATCAGCAATAACATCAGCAGCATCGTCCGATTCCATGTTTTTAATTACATTTTCGGCAATTATTTCGCCGGGCAATGCATGTAAAAACTTATCTCTAACATCATCTTCAAGTTCCGATATTATTTCTGATGCAGTTTCCTCATCTAATAAAAGATGAATAAATTTTGCTTCTTCAATATTTAATTCATCATAAATTTCGGCAATATCAGCAACATGTAAACCTGCCACAAGCTCTTGTGCCTTTTCTACATCGTTATTATGTATAAGCTCTTTAAGATTAACAATAAATTCTTTTGTTAATTCAAATTGTGAATATTTAACATTATCAGACATATACTAATTGAGATATTTTCAGTTCAAAGATATAGTAATTTAACATATAATACCAATAATATATTTAAACTACTGATAAATTTTTAACCTTTTCTATTGCGTTGTAGGTTTTATTTACACAATTACATACGGCAATATAAAACAAAAAAAGCCTCCCAAAAGGAGGCTTTAAATATTATAAAAAACTGTAATTATTCAGCTACAACTTCAAATTTAAATTCAGCTGTAACTTCTTTATGAAGCTTAACAACAGCGTTATAGAATCCAACTTCCTTAACTGCTTCTTCAACAATTTTTATATTTCTTCTATCAACTTCTACACCTTGCTCTTTTAACATTTCAGCAATCTGAATTGTATTAACCGAACCAAATATTTTACCCGTAGAACTTGTTTTAGCACCAATTTTAATTGTAGAACCACCAAGTTTTTCAGCTAAAGCTAAAGCTTCGTTCTTGATTTTTTCTTCTTTATGTGCTCTTTGTCGCATATTTTCTTCATGCACCTTAATAGCCGGTTTAGTAGCTAAAGTTGCAATTCCTTGAGGAATTAAATAATTTCTTCCGTAACCATTTTTAACAGTTACAATGTCGTTTTTAAAACCTAAGTTTGGTATATCTTGTTTAAGTATTACTTCCATCTATAGTTCCTCCTTATTTCATTAAATCTGTTACGTATGGTAATAAGGCTATATGTCTAGCTCTTTTTACAGCCTGAGCCACTTTTCTTTGATACTTTAAAGATGTTCCTGTTACTCTACGAGGTAAAATCTTACCTTGTTCATTAAGAAATTTCTTTAAAAACGAAGCATCTTTATAATCAATAAATTTGATTCTACTTTTCTTAAAACGACAGTATTTTTTCTTCTTTAGATCAACTGCAACAGGTGTTAAATACCTGATTTCTCCTTGTTGTGCCATTTCTTACGCCTCCTTTTTTGAATCAGTTAAACGAATTTTCCTTTTTACGCTATATTCTAATGCGTATTTATCCATTCTAAAAGATAAGAAACGAATAATTCTTTCGTCACGACGATATTCTAATTCTAACTTTTCGATTACAGAACCTTCTGCTTCGAATTGGAATAAAGTGTAAAATCCTGTAGATTTCTTTTGGATTGGGTATGCTAATTTTTTCAAGCCCCAATGCTCTTCATTTTCAATTTTTGCTCCTGCATCAGTAAGAATGTCTTTAAACTTCTTTACTGCTTCCTTTACCTGAACATCAGATAAAACGGGAGTTAAAATGAAAACAGTTTCATAATGTCTTACCATAATAATTTTATTAATTTTTATTAGAGCCTGCAAAAGTAATTCATTTCATTTAATTATCATAATAAAACAAAATAAAAATAAAAAATCACCTACATTTATTTATGTTTCGATTATCAATTAAATATGTTCACAAACATTGTTAAATAAGCAAAAAATAAAGATTGTGCTTTATGTTAATTTATAACTTTGCAGCGTAAATAAATAACAAAATGTCTAATATAACAAAAAAAGAAGCGTTAAATTATCACGCAAAAGGAAGACCCGGTAAAATTCAGGTTGTTCCTACAAAACACCACAGAACACAGCGAGATTTATCTCTAGCATATACACCTGGTGTTGCAGATCCTTGTTTAGAAATTGAAAAAAAAGCTGACGATGCGTATAAATATACGGCCAAAGGAAATTTAGTAGCCGTAATATCTAATGGTACAGCTGTATTAGGGCTAGGAGATATTGGAGCTGTTGCCGGCAAACCCGTAATGGAAGGAAAAGGTTTGCTTTTTAAAATATTTTCAGATATCGATGTTTTTGATATTGAAGTTGACGAAAAAAATATTGATGAATTTGTTAAAATAGTAAAAGCTATTTCTCCAACTTTTGGCGGAATAAATTTAGAGGATATAAAAGCTCCTGAATGTTTTGAAATTGAAAATAAATTGAAAGCCGCTTTAGATATTCCTGTAATGCACGATGACCAACACGGAACAGCAATAATAACCGGAGCAGGATTAATTAACGCATTAGAAATAACAGGTAAAAATATTGAAGAAATTAAATTATTTGTTAGCGGTGCAGGTGCTGCAGCCTGTGCATGTACTAGAATGTATGTTCAGTTAGGAGTAAAAAAAGAAAACATAATAATGTGCGACGTAAATGGCATACTTACAAAAGACAGAACCGATTTAAGCATTGTAAATAAAGATTTTGCAACTGATAAAAATATTAAAACAATGGCTGAAGGCATCAAAAATACAGATGTGTTTTTAGGTCTTTCAGCTGGAGGAGTTTTGAAGCCTGAAATGTTAAAATCTATGGCAAAAGAGCCTATTGTATTTGCAATGGCGAACCCAACTCCTGAAATATCATACGAAGAAGCAATGGCTACACGCAAAGATTTAATTTTTGCTACCGGACGTTCTGATTACCCTAACCAAATAAATAATGTTTTAGGCTTTCCTTACATATTTAGAGGTGCATTAGATGTTAGAGCCACTGCCATTAACGAAGAAATGAAAATGGCAGCCGTATACGCAATTGCAGCTCTTGCAAAAGAACCTGTTCCCGATATTGTAAAAAAAGCATACAATAATGTAGATATGTCGTTTGGCAAAGAATATATAGTGCCAATTCCTTTAGACCCTCGATTAATAGAATTTGTACCACCTGCAATTGCTAAAGCGGCTATGGATACTGGCGTAGCAAGAAAACAAATTACAGATTGGGATGCTTACAAAGAAGAATTACTCGAACGCATGGGCATTGACCATAGAATAATGAGAGCAATGACTATAAAAGCAAAAGCAAATCCTAAAAAAATTGTTTTTAGTGATGCAAATAATATAAACATTTTAAATGCTGCACGATTAGTTAAAGACGAAGGAATAGCAATTCCTATTTTAGTTGGTACAGAAAATAAAATTAAGACATTAGCATTAGATCATAATATTGATATTACCGATATAGAAATAATTGATAATACAAGCGACCATGTAAATGAACAAAGACTTAAATACGCTGATTTATTTTTCAAAAAACGCTCAAGAAGTGGTATCTCTATGGTAGGTGCCGAACGTTTAATGTTTGATAAAAATTATTTTGGAGTTGCAATGGTTGAATCTGGCGATGTTGATGCTATGATTTCCGGAGTAAGCTCTCCTTATGCAGATGTTATTCGTCCGGCTTTGCAAATTGTTGGAAAACGAGACGATGTAAATAAAATTGCAGGCATGTATATGTTACGTACTAAAAAAGGTCCTTATTTCTTTGCAGATACAACTATAAATGTACAACCTTCAACCGAAGACTTAGTTGACATATCTTTACTAACAAAAGAAAAAGTAGAAGAGTTTGGGGTAGAACCTATTATGGCAATGTTATCATATTCAAATTTCGGTTCATCTAAAGGAGAAACATCAAAAATGGTAAAAAAAGCCATTTCTATACTACATAAAAAACATCCTAAAATACTTATTGATGGCGAAATGCAAGCCAATTTTGCCTTAAATAAAGATTTACGCAATGAAAGATATCCTTTTTCTAAACTTAAAGATAAAGATGTAAATACTTTAATATTTCCAAATTTAAGTTCTGGAAACATTACATATAAAGTAATGCAAGAAATAGGTTCATCAGAAGCAATTGGTCCTATTGTTATGGGATTAAAAAAACCAATACACGTGCTACAACTGTCAAGTTCGGTTAGAGAAATAGTGGACATGGCTACAATTGCAGTTGTCGATTCTCAATTATTAGAAAAATAGTTTAGTACCTGCTAAAAACTTCAAACACAAACTGTACAGAACTTGTTTCTGTACAGTTTTTTACATTTTTCACAAATATTTCTTAAGAATATGTTCACAAACATTGTTAAATAACCTAAAAAAGAAACATAATTAATTATTTAAATTTGTAGCTTTGTACTACTAATATCATAATTAAAAAAGATATAAATGGCTAACTTTACAAAACAAGATGCGTTAGATTATCACGCACAAGGTAGACCTGGTAAGATTCAGGTAATACCAACAAAACCTTACAGCACTCAACGAGATTTATCTCTTGCATACTCTCCCGGCGTAGCAGAACCTTGCTTAGAGATTGAGAAAAATCCGGAAGACGCATACAAATATACCGCAAAAGGAAACTTAGTAGCAGTAATTTCTAACGGAACTGCTGTTCTTGGCTTAGGCAATTTAGGTGCTATTGCCGGTAAACCGGTAATGGAAGGAAAAGGCTTATTATTTAAAATATTTGCCGATGTCGATGTTTTCGATATAGAAGTAGATACAACAGATATTGACAAATTTGTTGAAACAGTTATAGAAATAGCTCCAACTTTTGGAGGTATTAATCTTGAAGATATTAAAGCTCCGGAGTGTTTCGAAATTGAAAGACGAGTTAAAGAAGCTTTAGATATACCAGTAATGCATGATGACCAACATGGTACTGCAATTATTTCTGCTGCTGGACTAGTTAGTGCATTAGACATTACAGGTAAAAAAATTGAAGAGTGTAGATTAGTTGTTAGTGGAGCAGGTGCATCAGCCTCAGCTTGTACTAACTTATATATGGCATTAGGTATTAAAAAAGAAAATATTATAATGTGCGATAGTAAAGGTACACTTAACCCAAGAAGAACCGACCTTAACGAAGCTAAAAAGGCTTTTGTTGGAGAAACAGATGCTGATACATTAGCTGAAGCATTAGATGGTGCAGATATTTTCTTAGGTTTATCAGCCAAAGGTGCTATGACAAAAGAAATGCTTGCTTCAATGGCTCCTAACCCAATTGTTTTTGCAATGGCAAATCCTGACCCTGAAATTTCGTACGAAGATGCTATTGCTACTCGCGACGATTTAATTTTTGCAACAGGTCGCTCAGACCATCCTAACCAAATTAACAATGTGTTAGGTTTCCCTTTTATTTTTAGAGGTGCTTTAGATGTTAGAGCTACTGCCATTAATGAAGAAATGAAATTGGCTGCTGTTTATGCTCTTGCAGAATTAGCAAAAGAACCGGTTCCTGACGTTGTGAAAAAAGCTTATAACAAAACAGATATGGCTTATGGTCGTGAATACGTTGTGCCAACGCCATTAGACCCTCGTTTAATTGAATTTGTGCCTCCTGCAGTTGCAAAAGCAGCCATAGATTCCGGAGTTTCTCGTGTTAAAGAAATGGATTGGGATAAATACAAAGAAGAATTACGCGAGCGAATGGGCATAGACCATGCTATTATGCGTACTATGACTGCAAAAGCTAAAGCAAATCCAAAACGCGTTGTCTTTAGCGATGCTAACAATTTAAAAGTATTACAAGCTGCACGTATAGTTAAAGATGAAGGTATTGCAATACCTATATTAATTGGTAAAACAGAACGTATTAACTCGTTAGCAAAAGAAAATGCAATTGACATATCTGATTTGGAGCTAGTTGATAGCACTAATCCAAATAATGATAAGCAAAGAATTAAATACGCAGAATTACTTTTCGAAAAAAGGCAACGAAGAGGTATTTCTAAAATAGAAGCTCAGCGATTAATGTACGACCGTAACTATTACGGAGTTGCAATGGTTGAATCAGGCGAAGTTGACGCAATGATTTCCGGAGCAACAACACGTTATGCTGATGTTATTCGCCCTGCTCTTCAAATTGTAGGTAAGCGTGATGATGTTAGAAAAATTGCAGGAATGTACATTATGAATACTAAAAAAGGACCTTACTTTTTTGCTGATACAACTGTTAATATGCAACCAACTGCTGAAGATTTAGTTGATATTGCCGTATTAACAAACGAAAAAGTAAAAGAATTTGGTGTCGACTCAGTAATGGCAATGCTTGCATATTCTAATTTTGGTTCTTCCGAAGGTAATTCGTCAATAAGAATTTCAAAAGCAATATCATTATTACACGAAAAATATCCTGAGATACTAATTGACGGTGAAATGCAAGCTAACTTTGCTTTAAACAAAGATTTACGTACGGAGCGTTACCCTTTTTCAAAATTAGGAAATAGAGATGTAAACACTCTAATATTCCCTAATTTAAGCTCAGGAAATATTGCATATAAAATGATGCAAGAAATTGGCTCTTCTGAAGCAATTGGACCTGTACTTATGGGACTTAAAAAACCTATTCATGTATTACAACTAGCAAGTTCGGTTAGAGAAATTGTTGATATGGCAACTATTGCAGTTGTTGATGCTCAAGAGGTATAATTTTGTCAAAATAAATAAAAAAGCTCTTTAACTAAAGTTAAGGAGCTTTTTATTTTTTGTAACATTTACACTTATTTATAAGTATAAGTTTAGAATAACGATATTAAAATGAGAACAATATTACTATTAGCATTAATTATTTTTTTTACAAATATTATTAATGCACAAATATTAAGCAGTACTAATACTGTAAAAGCAAGTATAAACGATGCTAAACTTTTAACAAAAGCTTATTTAACGCCTTTTGAAAGAGGAGTTAGCTCAGCAGGAGCAAACGGTTTTGTTAATTTCACAAAAACAGATAAAAAAATATCATTTAATATTGGAGTTAATTTTGTTGGTGCAATAACTCCTTTGAATGAGAGAACCTACGATGTAAATAGTTTAGGATTAGAGGAGGTAAAAGCAAGCGACCCAAACAACAGTATTGCACAAACTTTTTCCGGCGATGAAACATCAATACAATTAGAAACAACCGAGACTTATAAAGCTTTAGAAAGTGGTGGTTTTTTGGAGCAACCAACCCTTGTTGATAAACCTATTGCAACATTTACCAGCCCTGAAGGTACTGGGCTTCATTTTGTAGCATTACCCATGATTACAGCCGGAATATATACTTTTGGCACACATATAAATTTTAGAATTTTGCCTAAATTACATTTGGCTGATAATCAGGCTGATGTTTTTTCTTTTGGAGGTAATATTCAACATAATTTAAAACAATTTATAAAACCTTTAAAAGATTTCCCTGTTGAATTTAGCTTTTTAGTTGGTTTTCAACAAACATATTTTAATTACTTTTTAGATGTGAAACCTGACGAAACCCGTTACGAAATTAAGCTACAAGATAATGGGCCTTATGATAATCAAGTACTAAAAATAAGTACTACATCTATACCATTACAATTTATTATTTCAAAAAATTACAAAGGTTTCGATACCTATGTTAGTTTAGGATATAATATAACAAACTCAAATGTTGCATTAGTTGGAAGATACCCCGTTTACAAGGCTGACCCAACAAACACAATGCAAATTTTAGTTGAAGATTTTGTTGACCCTTTTGCTTATAGGCAAACACACAACGAGTTTAGATTTGATGTAGGAATGCAATATCAGATATGGGTTGTGAAAATATATGCAAATTATACTTTTGCAAAATATAATGCTTTTAATTTTGGTTTAGGTATTAATTTTTAAAGCACTACCTTTGCAAAAAAAATAATTGATGGTTACACCAAAAAAAAGACTCGGACAACACTTCTTAACCGATTTAAATATTGCAAAAAAAATAGCAGACTCGTTAAACAACAGAAATAATATTATTGAAGTTGGACCCGGCACCGGTGTTTTAACAGAATATTTTATTCACGATAAAACCGTTAATTTTAAAGCAATAGAAACTGACCCTGAAGCATACGAATTTTTACAAGAAAAATATAAAGAGTTTAATAATAAACTTATTTTAGACGATTTTTTAAAATATGATATAATTTCTTTATTTGATATAAATTTTTCAATTGTAGGTAATTTCCCTTATAACATTTCTAGTCAAATATTTTTTAAAGTTATAGAAAACAAAGACCATATAACCGAAGTTGTGGGTATGATACAAAAAGAAGTTGCCGAAAGAATTGCATCTAAAGAAGGAAATAAAACTTATGGCATTTTAAGTGTTTTACTACAAGCATACTACAATATAGAATACCTTTTTACTGTAAACGAAAATGTTTTTAATCCACCACCTAAAGTAAAATCAGCAGTTATTAGATTAACTCGTAACAATGTAAAAGAATTAAATTGCGACGAAAAGTTTTTTAAACAAATTATAAAAGTATCGTTTAATCAACGCAGAAAAATGTTACGAGGTTCCTTAAAACAATTTACTAAAAATATTTGTGTAGCCGATCACGATATTTTCACTAAACGACCTGAACAATTATCTGTTTCTCAGTTTATAGAATTAACGAATTTACTAACTAAATAATAAACTAATCGTCAGTAATATCCCTAACAATAGACAATACTGAAGTTTCATTAATTCTTGAAATTCTAGACTCAAAATCTCTAACTCCAATTTGAGAATCAAGGGTGTAATTCAATGTTTCAATCTTCCCTGTTTCAATAACTTTAGCAATTTTCATCAATATTTCACTCTGATTAACTTCATCAAAGAAATCTGATAAATTTTTCCCAACTATTGTATCTTTATTTGTTTCAAGTCTTTTTTCTGCATCTGGTTTATAATCCAAATATTTACCGTCTTTATCAATAATAAAAACTAAGTCAGGAATAGCCTCATAAATACTATGCAATTTTGCTTGACTTTCTTGTAGCGAGTTTTCAATTATTTTTCTTGTTGTTATATCTCTAATAAATGTGTGTATATACTGTTCTTCACCCATATTAACTATCGATAATGTAACTTCAGATTCAAATGTACTCCCGTCTTTTCTTTTATAAAGCCAATAGTAAGGCTCTGAATTACCATCAATAGCTTCTTTTATTTTTCTATTAAATTTTTCAACTGAACCTGTCCCACTCGGCTGAGTTTCCGGACACAACGATTCAATATTTAGGTTCTTGAATTCGTTATCATCATATTTAAAGAACTTTTTTGCGGATTCGTTATAATCTACTATTTCACAACCTTTAACAATAAGTATTGCATCGTTTGCTTTATTAAATATACTTGAGTATTTATTTTTATTTTCCTCAATTTCTCTTTCTAAATCTTTATATTTTGTTACATCAATATAGTAACCCAACATTTCTTGCGTACCATCTTTATTATCTATTATTGTAGTAAAATCTCTTACCCATATAATTTCACCATTTTCTTTTTTTATTCTGTAATCACTATATTTAATATGCTTTTTACCTTCTTTTATTGCATCTTCCCGCTCTTTATTATGAGCTAATATATCATCAAGATAAATAAAATCTGAAAACTTTACTTTACCTGAAATTAAATCATCTGCACTATATCCTAATACGTATTTTGAATTTTCAGATGCATAAGTAATACTATAATTCTTATCATATTTTGCACGTAAAACAACAACATCTCCATTATTAAACAACTCACGTTCCTCTAATAGGTATTTATTAGCATATGAAATATCCTCAATAAGCTGCTTTCTTTCTGTAATATCTGTTATTGAGCCGGCCATTCTAATAGGTACACCATTAGTATCTTTTAAAACTTTACCACGTTCTAATATCCACCTATATTCTCCATTTTTATGTCTCAACCGTATTTCATTTTCAAATATTTCTGCTTGACCAGTTAAATAATCTTCTAAAGTTTGTTTGCTTCGCTGATAATCATCAGGATGAATAAGACTATCTCTTATTCCAAATTTATTTTCTATTTCATGGTCTTCAAAACCTAACACAGCTTTCCATCGTGGCGATAAATAAATTTCGTTTGATACAATATCCCAATCCCATATACCATCATTTCCTCCATTAGCAACAAGTTCATACCGTTCCTGACTTTTACCAAGTTCAATAATATTTTGTTGACTTTCTGTAATATCAAGCGTCCATAGAAGTATTCTGTAAATTTCACCTTTATCATTTATAACTGGATCAAGATGAGATTCGTTCCATACATATACACCATGCTCATTTTTAAGCCTTTCTTTGTACGATATATGATTACCCATTTTTGCTTGTTCAAAGTTTTCTTTAAAATTTTCTTGACCTATTTCATCAGGTACAAAATCGAGAATTGAATCACCTTTTTTTAGATTATGCCTGAACTCTCGTTGAATTACTTCAAAAGCTTTATCATTAAACGAAACTAATTTATAGTCTAAATCTAATAAATAAAAACGCTGAATGCTTGATTGAAAAATAGGTGTCAAGTCACTTTTAACATTATTCAATTCATTTTCAATTGCTTTTATCGAGCTTATATCAGTAAGCGACAAACAATATTTATTAACTTTATTATCAATTTCGATTGGTATTAATGATATCCTGAAGCTATAACCTACTTCATTTATTTCACATCGTCTTTCCAAATAATGAGATATACCATCTAATACATTCGAAATAAGACTTTTTAATTCGTGTTTAGGAATAAAACTCAATATATCGTAAATATTTGCGTTAAAAATATCATCACTTTCAATTAATTTATCTGAATACCTATTAGCTAAATTATTAGTTTCAATAAGCTTACTATCTTTATTAAAAAAGAATAGGGCTTCATTAATACTATTTTTAATGGTTTCGTACTCTATTTTATAATTTAATGAATTTTCTGAAACAACTTTCCTATTTTTATTTTCCTTAATTAAAAAAGCTATCTCTTTAGGTTTGTTCGGTAATTCTATAGGGTAACAAGACAAAAAATAGCTTTTTGTAGTATTATTTAGATTAATTTCTACAATATCCTCAAACTTTTGTTCTGTTTCTATTGATTTATGTATGGTATTTTCAAAATATAATGTACCTAAATTTGGTAATAGTGTACTAAAATTTGTTAAATTGTCTTGACTAATGTTATTTTTTACAAAATTATTCGCCCATAAAATATCGCCGGTAGTATTCGTTGTGAAACACAAAAATGGCAAGCTTGTAACAATATTTGAAGTAAGTTCAAGCGACTGTTCGTAGCTAAATTTATTTAGTGCCATTTCAATAGCAATTTGCATTGAAAACTTATCAATTGGCTTCACTAGATAACCATAAGCATTTGAATCCACAGCACTTCCAATAATATCGTCATCAGTACTACTAGATATAAAAACAACAGGAATATTATATTTTTCTTTTATTAAATTGGCAGCAACAATGCCATTAATATCACCTTTTAGAATAATATCCATTAAAACAATATCGGGTTTATTATCATCTATAACTTCTAACGCTTCTTTTGCCGACATAAAAAAACCTATCAATTCGTGTCCCATTTGTGCCAAAAACATACGAAAGACAGTCGATAACATTTTGTCATCTTCAATTATTATAACTTTCTTTGTTGCCATAAATTTTTATTAATATTAATATTGAAAATAGCTTGTTAAGGTATGAAAAATATTATAAAATTAAAAATATTCGTTTAGTATGAGATTAATTGTAGATATTGGCAATACTTTCACTAAGTTAGGAGTTTCTGATAAGACTAATAAGATTACTAATTTAGTTAGTTTTACAAACAATAATCAACAGATTTATGATTATATTGTTTCTTATTCTATAAAAAATGCTATTATTTCTAATGTTGGAAGTAATAATTTCAAGTTAATTGAACTTTTAAAAAATTTAGAAATACCAAGTATATTTTTCAATCATAAAACACCAATACCAATAAAAAATTTATATAGCACGCCCGAAACTCTGGGTGTTGATAGATTAGCAGCAATAGTTGGTGCATTTTCATTATTTAAAAACAAAAATATATTAATTATTGATGCAGGTACAGCATTAACAATAGATTTTATTAATGAAAAAGCTGAATATTTAGGAGGAAATATTTCACCGGGCATAGAAATGCGTTTTAAAGCCTTAAATAAATTCACCAGTAAATTACCTTTAGTTTCCAAAAGCAACAATTTTAATTATATTGGCAATTCAACTAAAAATGCAATAATATCAGGTGTTCAGCAAGGAATGATTAACGAGATAGAAGGATATATAAATAATTTTTCTAAAAAGTATAAAAACCTAAAAGTAATACTAACCGGTGGTGATAGTTTTTTCTTTGAAAAGAACATAAAAAATACCATCTTTGCAAATTCTGAACTCGTACTTTACGGGTTGAACTATATTTTACAATATAATGATTAAAAAAATAACTTTTATAATATTAATTTTGATTTTTTCTAATTCTTTTTCACAAAAGAATTACTCATCAATATATTCGCGTTATGGAATAGGAGAACTATCACCAAAAGGTTATAGCAATAATTTTGCTATGGGGTTTACAGGTATTGCTTTTAGAGATAAAAATTATTTGAATGAAAAAAACGTAGCTTCATATACTGCTTTCGATACAATGACAGTTATTTTTAATTTTGGAGTTAACGGTAAATATTCTAATGTAAAAACAGGTAACGCAAACGAAGACCATTATTATGCAAATTTATCAAATATTTCTATTGGGTTTCCGATAACTAGATGGTACTATGCCGGATTAGGTATGCGACCATATAGTGCTACTAATTATAGCATCACTAATACCACAGAATTAAATGATGATGCCGGTAATTTAATAACAGAAACAACTCAAAATTACACCGGTAAAGGAAGCGTAAATCAATTTTACATATCTCAAGCATTTAAAATAACTAAAAATCTTTCGTTAGGTGCCCATATATCATATTTATACGGTAACATTAAAAACACAACAACATTATCATTTCCGGCTGACTACGGTGCAAGTAATATGTTTGAAGAAAACTCTACTTATATAAACGACTTTTATTTCGATTTTGCGGCACAATATTATACAAAAATATCTGATGATTATAGAATAACATTAGGTTTAACTTACGATTTACAAAAAAACATTGCATCACAAACATCTACAACAGTACAAAGTTACAAAGGCTCATCAGGTGCATACAACGACACTTTACAAACCGGAAACACCGGAAAAAATAATTTAACTCTGCCAATGGCAATAGGAGGTGGATTTGGTATCCAATACAAAAAGAAGTATAACTTTATGGTTGATTACACCTTTACTAATTGGAAGTCTGCAAAATTTTTCGAAGATGTCGATGTTAGTAATAGTTCAAAAATTAATATAGGATTGGAAATAACACCCTCTTATAATTCATTAAAATACTTTAACAGAGTAAAATACCGCTTAGGTGGATTTTATAAAAAATCTTATATTGTTATTAATGAAAACCAGATACAGAATTTTGGCATAACTTTTGGTTTTGGTATGCCAATAAAAAAAACAGGCACATCGTTTAACTTTGCTTTTATTTTAGGGCAAACAGGGGCTCCTAACAATAGTTTAGTAACCGAGCAATATGTTGGTTTTAATTTAACTTTATCTTTTATGGATAAATGGTTTTATAAACGAAAATTTGATTAAATAAATTATAAAATGAAAAAGTTAGTATTATTAATTTTTACAGTAATAATGTTAGTGCCATTTGCACAAGCACAAGATGGTAAATTCGGTAGCGACTCTGCAAAATGTGTAATGAATTCATCATTATACAGAGAATTTGTGAAACAAAAAAATTATACTGACGCCGTACAAGGTTGGCGAATAGCGTATAGTATTTGTCCTAAATCGACAAAACAGCTATATAAAGACGGTGAAAAAATTTACAAGTTCTTTATAAAAAGTGCTAAAAAGAAAAAAGATAAAGATGCTGTAGATAAATATCTTGATACGTTAATGCAAATTTATGATAAAAGAATTGAGATATATAAAGATAAAGAAATTGTTAGCGGTAGAGCCGGCTATAACTTGTACAAATATAGAAAATCAGCTTACGAAGAAGCTTACAATAAAATACTTTTTTCTGTAAATGCAAATAAAGTAAGTGCTGCATATATTCAAAGTTTTATGTATGTTACGTCTAAAATGTACAAATCTAAAAAAATAGATGCAGGCACAGTAGTTGAAAACTTCTCAAAAGCAACCGATATTTTAGATAAAGAAATAACAGAACAAAAAGATACAACAAAACGAGCCAAACTTATAAAAGTAAAAGAAAATATAAGTGGTATTTTTGCTAAAAGTGGGGCAGCTTCTTGCGATGTATTAACAACATACTACACTCCAAAATTTGAGGCTACACCTGCAGATTTAGAGTTATTAAAAACAATAACAAAGTTTTTGGAAATGAACAAATGTACTGATAGTCAACTGTTTTTTGATGCATCAGAAGCATTATACAAAATTGAACCATCAGGACGTGCGGCATATAATATAGCAATATTATCGGTTAAAGCCAATAATTTAACAAAAGCGGCTGAATATTATAAAAAAGCTATTGAATTAATCGATGAAAGAGATACAAAGGCTAAGTATTATTTAGATTTAGCCAAAATATATGCTAAACAAGGACAATATGCAGTAGCAAGAACAAATGCTATTAATGCAATAAAAAACAAAGCAAACTGGGGAGAACCATATATTTTTATCGGTAAAATTTACGCTTCAGCCTCCTCAACATGCGGAAGTAAAAAGATTGAAAAATCGGCTGTTTACTGGGCTGTTGTAGATAAATTTATTAAAGCTAAGTCTGTTGATTCAAGCGTAGCAGCACAAGCTAACAAGTTAATTGGTCAATACAGTGCATACTTCCCTACAAAAGAAGATGCATTTTTTGAAGGCATAACAGAAGGTGCTTCATATACTGTTGGTTGTTGGATTAACGAAACTACAAAAGCTCGTTTTCATAAGTAATTTATGAATAACATAGAAAATATAATCTTAAAAAGCATTACTTCCATTGTTGTTGTAATGCTTTTATTTTCTTGCGAAAATAGTATTGAAAAAATAAATTCATTAACAAACAAAACACCTCATAGCGATGCAAAAAATATTACCATAATTAAAACCGATTCGGCTAAAATTGTAGGTATTATATTTGCCAAAGAGCTTATTCAAGTTGAAGACGAAGAAAACCCTTACACAGAATTCCCTCAAGGACTAGAAGTTAAAACGTATAAAAACTATCCAAAATTAGAATCAAGTATATTTTGTAATTACGCCAAACATTTTGAAAAAGATAAGATTTGGCTAGCTCAAAACAATGTTATTGTAATTAATTCTGATGGAGTTACTCTAAACACTGAAGAACTTTATTGGGATTTAAATACAAAAAAAATACACACAGATAAAGATGTAAAAATAACCACAAAAGACGAACTTATTTTAGGAAAAGGCCTGGTTGCTGATCAAGATTTTCAAGACTACGAATTATCCAATACTAAAGGTATTTTTAATATAGAAGAATAAAAATGTACTTACATCAAAAAACCAACTAAACAATTTCCAAATTATTAATAATTGAGAATATTAAATTGTACCTTTGCATTTTAATTTGAATTGAGTATAATTTCGATGGAAAATTCTAATAAATCAAGCTTTACTTTCAATACAATTGATGAAGCTTTAGAAGATATTAAGGCAGGTAAAGTAATTATTGTAGTTGACGACGAAGACCGTGAAAACGAAGGCGATTTCATTACAGCTGCTGAAACAATTACAACAGAAACAGTTAATTTCATGGCAACTCATGGCAGAGGACTTATTTGTTCGGCCATACCAGAGGAAACATGCAACAAACTTGACTTGGAGTTAATGGTTGGTAAAAATAATGCTTTACACGAAACACCATTTACTATTTCGGTTGATTTAATTGGTAAAGGTTGTACCACAGGTATTTCTGCATACGACAGAGCTGAAACAATAAAAGCTTTGGTTGACCCAAATACTAAACCAACAGATTTAGCACGACCAGGACATATTTTTCCATTAAAAGCAAAAAACAGAGGTGTATTACGCCGTGCAGGACATACCGAAGCAACTGTTGATTTAACTAGGCTTGCCGGATTAAAACAAGGTGGTGCTTTAGTCGAAATTATGAACGAAGACGGAACAATGGCTCGTTTACCTGAGCTAATTAAAGTTGCAGAGCGATTCAAATTGAAAATAATATCCATAGAAGACTTAATAAAATACCGTTTACAAAATGAAAGCTTAATTATTAGAGGTGAGCGTGTTAGCATGCCTACAGAATATGGCAATTTCGACTTAATTCCTTTTAAACAAAAATCGAACGGATTAGAACATGTTGCCCTAATTAAAGGCGAATGGAAAGAAGATGAACCAGTTTTAGTTCGTGTTCATTCATCATGTGTTACCGGCGATATATTTGGTTCGTTACGCTGCGATTGTGGCGACCAACTCCATAAAGCCATGCAAATGATTGAAAAAGAAGGTAAAGGTATTATCGTTTATATGAATCAAGAAGGTAGAGGAATTGGTTTAATGAATAAAATTGCAGCATATAAACTTCAAGAAGAAGGAATTGACACTGTTGATGCAAACATAAAACTAGGTTTTAAAGATGATGAACGTGATTATGGCGTAGGAGCTCAAATATTACGTTCACTTGGCGCTAAAAAATTAAGATTAATAACAAATAACCCTATAAAAAGAGCAGGCTTAGAAGGTTATGGTTTAGAAATTGTTGAAAGTGTACCAAATATAATTACACCAAACAAATACAACAAAAAATATTTAGAAACTAAGCAAACCCGTATGGGACATTTCTTAGATTTAGTAGTTTATAATCCTGAAAAATAAAAACTATGTTAAATAAAATTGACAACTTACTAAAAGAAACCGAAGGTTTTCTTGCTGATAAGATAGATGATGTAGAAAACTTCAGAATTTCTATGTTAGGTAAAAAAGGAAAAATTACATCTTTATTTAATGAGTTTAAAAATGTCCCAAACGAACAAAAACGCGAATTTGGACAAAAAATCAATCAACTAAAAACAAAAGCATTAGATAAAGTAAACGAACTCAAAAGTAAACTCGAATCTGATATAGAGTTTAGCTCAGGAATGGATTTAACAGCTCCTGCAGCAAACCTTAATTTAGGTAGCCGTCACCCCTTGTCAATAGTAAGAAACGAAATAATTGAAATATTTACACGTCTTGGTTTTACAGTATCCGAAGGTCCTGAAATAGAAGATGATTGGCATGTTTTTTCCGCATTAAATTTCCCTGAAGAACATCCTGCTCGTGATATGCAAGACACTTTTTTCATTGAAAAAAATCCTGATATTTTATTGCGTACTCATACCTCATCTGTACAAACAAGAGTAATGGAATCGCAAGAGCCGCCCATCAGAACAATATCTCCGGGTAGAGTTTTCCGTAACGAAGCTATTTCTGCACGTGCTCATTGTATTTTTCATCAAATAGAGGGTTTGTATATTGATAAAGATGTATCATTTGCCGACTTAAAGCAAACACTTTTATATTTTGCACAAGAACTTTTTGGACACGAAACAAAAATAAGATTACGCCCATCGTATTTCCCTTTTACTGAGCCATCTGCTGAGGTAGATGTTACATGTTCGCTTTGTGGTGGAAAAGGTTGTAACGTATGCAAATATACAGGTTGGTTAGAAATTTTAGGTTGTGGAATGGTTGACCCGAATGTTTTAGACAGCAACAATATTGATAGTAAAAAATATACCGGTTTTGCTTTTGGAATGGGTATAGAACGTATAACTATGCTTAAATATGGCATTAAAGATTTACGTTTATTTTTTGAAAGTGATGTTAGGTTTTTAAAACAATTCAAAGGTTCGTATTAAAATGAATGACAAACAGTTAAAACTAGATAAACGATATTTAGAAATGGCTACAATATGGGCACAAAACTCGTATTGTAAACGTAGAAAAGTTGGTGCTTTAATTGTTAAAAATAAAATGATAATTTCTGATGGATACAACGGTACACCATCAGGATTTGAAAATATTTGTGAGGACGATAATGAAAAAACAAAACCTTATGTTCTTCATGCCGAAGCTAATGCCATTACTAAAGTAGCAAAATCGGGTAATAGTAGCGACGGTGCTACTTTATACGTTACTACATCGCCCTGTATTGAGTGCTCTAAATTAATAATTCAGTCGGGCATTAAACGTGTTGTGTTTGTTGAAAAATACCGCAGAACAGATGGTATTGATTTGCTTGAGAGGGTTGGTGTTGAAATTGTTCATTTAGAATAAATTTTAATTTGCTCTAATGTTTGGCTAGCCTATTTTATATTTAATAATAGTTTTTGAAAAAAATACTGATAATACAAACTGCTTTTATTGGAGATGTTATTTTAGCAACACCTCTCATCGAAAAATTATACGATAAATTCCCTAACAGTAAAATAGATTTTGTATTAAGAAAATCTAACGAAAAACTTTTTACAAATCACCCTAAACTAAATACAATTTTTGTTTGGGATAAAAAATATAATAAATACCAAAATTTACTCAATATATTAAAGCAAATACGAAACAATAACTACGACTATGTGATTAATTTACAACGATTTGCAACATCCGGATTTTTAACATTTTTATCAAAAGGAAAAATAAAAATTGGTTTTGACAAAAACCCTTTTTCATTTTCATACAATATAAAAACAAAACATATAATTGGAAATGGCACTCACGAAATAGAGAGAAACTTGTCGTTAATTGAAAGTATTACCGATAATACTAAATACTTGCCAAAACTTTATCCCGAAATATCAAATTTTGAAAAGATAAAACAATATACTACAAAAAAATATATTTGCATAGCCCCTGCATCAGTTTGGCACACAAAACAATACCCAAAACATAAATGGGTAGAACTAATAAATGCATTGCAAGAATATAAAATTTATTTAATTGGGGCTCCCTCAGATAATAATTTATGTAACGATATTATTACTTCATCAATACACAAAAACATAACAAATTTAAGTACTAAACTTTCATTTTTAGATTCAGCTGCATTAATGAAAACAGCAGAAATGTGTTATGTAAACGATTCTGCACCTATGCATATTGCATCTGCTATAAATGCAAATGTTACTGCTGTATATTGTTCAACAGTTCCTAGTTTTGGCTTTGGACCTTTATCAGATAACTCAAGAATAGTTGAAGTGTCTGAAAAGTTAGCTTGTCGCCCTTGTGGATTACATGGCAAAAAAAAATGCCCGGAAAATCATTTTAATTGTGCCGAAAACATTCAACTTAAGCAATTGATTAATTCATTATAATTACCTGCTATTTTTTTGTATCTTTACCTTATGATATTAAATTAAAAAACATAATTATAATGGAAACTTATTATTCAGTTGGCGTAATGTCAGGTACTTCGCTCGATGGTTTAGATATAGCATATATTAAATTCACTGTTGACCAGTCTATTAATTTTGAAATATTACATACTGACACTTATAAATATACCGATGCAGTTAAAGAAGTATTGAAACAAGCCGATAAATTTGAAACTGTTCGCTTTTTACGTTTTCATAATAGAGTTGGAGAATACATTGGTGAAGAAGTTAACCGATTTATTAATGCAAATAATATAACAAAAGTTGATTTTATAGCATCACACGGACATACCATTTTTCATCAACCGGAAAATAAATTTACATTTCAAGTCGGTAGTCCTGCATATATTACAGCTATAACCGGAATAACAACTATTGCCGATTTTCGCACATTAGACATTGCTCTAAAAGGTCAAGGAGCACCTTTAGTGCCTATTGGCGATAAAATTCTTTTTAAGGAGTATGATTATTGCTTAAACTTAGGCGGTTTTGCAAATATTTCTACCGATATAAATACCATTAGAATTGCATACGATATTTGCCCTGTAAATATTGTTATTAATGAGTTTGCCAAGCAAAAAAATAAAGATTACGATAACGAAGGCAATATGGGTAGAGCAGGTCATACTAACGATATGCTTTTAGCAAAATTAAACTCAATTAATTATTATCATCAAACTTGGCCAAAATCGCTTGGTAAAGAATGGGTAACAAAAGAATTTAATAAAATTTTAAACTCAACAAATATAGATTTTAATGACAAATTAAGAACTGTATATGAGCATTTTGCAATGCAAATATCGAGTGCAATAAATGAAGGTGAAGGAAAAAGCGTTTTAATTACAGGAGGTGGAGCTTATAATAAATTTTTAATCGATTTAATTCAACAAAAAACTAATAAAAAACTAATTATTCCTGATTCTGAGATTATTGAATTTAAAGAAGCATTAATATTTGGCTTATTAGGTTTGTTACGTTATTTAGGTAAAGAAAATACATTAGCAAGCGTTACCGGAGCAATAAAAAATAGCTCAGGGGGCGGTGTATATAAAGTATAAATTTATTTATCTTATTTTATTTATTTTTATATATTTTTATAAACTTAAATTAGCTTTGATGTGCTAATTTTGTAACTGTAAAAAAATTGAACAATGAAACAGATAATTCAACCGGTAGATCCCGAAATTTTATTAGAAGAGTTACAAAAAAATGGTCGTGTAAGAATGACTAATAATGCAAACAATGAGATTTATTGCATAAATAATCATACCGCACCAAATGTAATGCTAGAAATTGGAAGATTGCGCGAATTGTCGTTTCGTTATGCAGGCGGTGGTACAGGAAAAGAAGCCGATATAGATATTTATGATACTGCAGATGAACCATATCAGCAGTTAATTGTTTGGGATCCTGAACGAAGTGAAATTATTGGCGGTTACCGATATATATTAGGGAACAAAGCTCCAAAAGACGGACATGGTAAACTTTTAATTGCAACTCGTGGTTTGTTTGAGTTTTCTGATACTTTTAAAACCGATTATTTCCCTTACACAATTGAGCTGGGTCGTAGTTTTGTTCAACCCGATTATCAAAGCACAAAAATGGGTAGAAAATCATTATTTGCCCTCGACAATCTATGGGACGGATTAGGATATTTGGTTGTGAAAAATCCTGAAATGAAATATTTCTTTGGGAAAGTTACTATGTACACCAATTTTAATAAAAAAGCACGTGATTTAATTCTTTATTTTATGAATAAACATTTTGGCGATAAAGATGATTTAGTATATCCCCGTGAACCCCTTCCATATCACACAAATGAGGAATATATGAAAGACATTCTTGTGTCAAATAATTATAAAGATGATTATAAAATTTTATCAAAAAAAGTACGAGAACTTGACGAAAACATTCCTCCTTTAATAAATTCATATATGAATTTATCACCTACAATGAAATCATTTGGCACTGCTATGAATTATAAGTTTGGAGAAGTGGAGGAAACAGGTATTCAAGTTACTATTGCCGATATTTACGATGCGAAAAAAGAACGTCATATCGACTCATTAAAAAACAAATAAATTGAAATATTATATAATTTCAGGAGAAGCTTCAGGCGATTTGCATGGTGCTAATTTAATGAAAGAAATATTTAAATTAGATACAAATGCTAATATTCGTTTTTGGGGAGGTGATTTAATGAGTAAACAAGGTGGAACACTTGTAAAACACTACAAAGACTTAGCTTTTATGGGTTTTCTGGAAGTTATTTTAAACCTACGTACCATTATGCGAAATATGAAATTTTGCAAACAAGATATATTAAACTTTAACCCTGACCTTATTATTTTTATCGATTATCCCGGTTTTAATTTACGAATTGCAGAATTTGCCAAAAACAATAATTTTAAAACATTTTATTATATTTCGCCTCAAATTTGGGCTTGGAAAGAAGGACGAATAAAATCTATTAAAAAATATATAGATAAAATGTTTGTTATCCTTCCTTTTGAAAAAGATTTTTATAAAAAGCATAATTTTAATGTTGATTTTGTAGGGCATCCACTTTTAGATGCTATTGAAAACGATTATAAAACTAAGTTTACACCCCAACAATTTATTTCAGAAAACAAACTTTTAACAAAACCAATAATATCGCTATTGCCGGGAAGCAGAACTCAAGAAATAAAAGCGAAACTACCAATAATGCTTTCTGTTGTTAAATATTATCCCGATTATCAATTTGTAATTGCTGGAGCACCATCACTAAACGAAGAGTATTATAAGCAATTTATTACTGACAAAAATGTGAAAATTGTTTACAATAAAACATACGATTTACTTAAATCGTCGGTTGCAGCACTTGTAACTTCAGGCACAGCTACTCTTGAAACTGCACTTTTTGAAGTCCCTGAGGTTGTGTGCTATAAATCAAGCGAAATTTCATACCAAATTGCTAAACGAGTTATAAATATTAAATATATTTCACTTGTTAATTTAATTATGGATAAAGAAATTGTTAAAGAATTAATTCAGCACGATTTAACTACACAAAACCTTAAAACAGAGCTAGATAAAATATTAACGGAAGGTGAATACCTTAATAATCTACGTGAAAATTACAAACAACTTAAACTAAAATTAGGCGGTGGTGGAGCATCTAAAAAAGCAGCAGAATTAATGATTGAGTATATGAATATATAAAACAAAAAAAGCGAAAAACCTGTATAAAACAAGCTTTCCGCTTTAGTACCCAAGGCCGGGATCGAACCGGCACTCCCGAAAGAACTGGTGTTTGAGACCAGCGCGTCTACCAATTCCGCCACTTGGGCAAATAACAAATTGGGAATGCAAAATTAATTGTTTTTATTCATAAAACAAATAAATAGTAAATTTTTGATAAAAATTAAATTTTAAAAAGTCAACAAAAATAAGTAATTTAGACGCGAAATTTAAAATAACAAAAAAAGATATAATATGGTTAATTTTTCGGTAGAACCACATCAGCAGGAGATTATAGAAAAGTATAAAGACTTTACTGCTAAATATATTATTCCTAACGCTAGAAAGAATGATGAGTTAGCAGTGTTTCCTTGGGATATTGTAAAGAAAGCTTATGATGAAGGCATAATGAACGGACTTATGCCTAAAAAATATGGTGGAAATGGCTTTAACTTATTTGAAGGTCAATTAGCATCAGAAGAATTGGGTTTTGGTTGTATTGGTACAGGTATTAGTATTGATGCAAGTACACTTGCATTAACACCTTTATATGTTGCCGCAAAAGAAGAACAAAAAAAGAAATGGTTTGGCTTATTAACAGAGCAAAAAGCAGTTGCAGGTTATTGTTTAACAGAACCTAACGCAGGTTCTGATGTACAGGGTATTAAAACTACTGCTATAAAAAAAGGAGACAAATATATTATTAATGGTCATAAAAGATTTATTACTAATGCTGAAGTGTCTTCTGTTTTAACAGTATTTGCTTTAGTTGACCCTGAAAGGGGTTCTAGAAGTTTAAGTGCTATATTAGTACCAACTAACACTCCGGGTATTGAAATAAAGCCTCGTATGCAAAAAATGGGACAAAAAGCATCTGTACAAAATGAAATTATATTTACTGATGTAGAAGTTCCGGTTGAAAATTTAATTGGTGGAGAAGGTTATGGTTTTATTATTGCAATGAAAACTTTTGACAGAACAAGAACCGGCGTTGCTGCTCTAGCAGTTGGTGCTGCTCGTAGAGCCTTCGAAACAGCAAGAGACTGGTCAAAACAACGTATTCAGTTTGGAAAACCTATTTCTGCACAACAAGCAATTGCATTTATGTTGGCCGAAATGGCTACAAAAGTAGAATCAGCAAGGTTAATGACATGGAAGGCTGCTTGGGAATACGATGCTGGTGTAAAAAACCCTGGATTAAGTTCTGCAATGTCTAAATATTGGGCAACAGATATGGCTATGGAAGTTGCTGTTGATGCAGTTCAAGTAATGGCTGGAGATGGCTATTCTTATGATTATGATGTAGAAAAAATAATGCGTGACGTTAAGTTAACTCAAATTTATGAGGGAACAAATCAAGTACAGCGTTTAGTTATCTCTAAGAATATTTTAAAATAAGCAACAAAAAAGCTCAAACTATATAAATAGTTTGAGCTTTTTTTAATCTGTTTGGGTTTAATTCCCCGTCCCTTGGGACGTATAAAAGAATAGTATTCCAAAACTATACCTCGTCCGCTTGCGGCGAAGAGATTCATTTCAGAAAAGTCAATTCTACAACAAACTAGA
>CAMZKE010000037.1 GCA_947311115.1 uncultured Bacteroidales bacterium
GCACCATTAATTGTATATGTGTTGGAAGTTGCACCTGAAATATTACTTCCATTAAATTGCCATTGATAAGCTATATTTGTTCCGGTGGCAGATGTAGTAAATGTTGCATTCTCACCATCGCAAATATCATTATTTGAAGGTTGAGTATTTATTGTTGTAGCTGAATTTACATTAACTGTAGCAGAATTTGATGTTAGATTACCACAAGTACCTGTTACTATGCAAGTGTAGTTGCCAGCATCAGTTATCGATGCTGTTGTATTGTATGTTGCTGAAGTCGCACCTGAAATGTTAGTACCATTTAATTGCCATTGATAAGTTAAATTACCACCTGTAGCTGATACACTTAATTGTAAATTATCGCCTTCGCAATATGTTGCACCTGTTGGTTGGGTATTAATTACAGTAGCATTGTTAACAGTTATTGTGGCAGTGTTTGATGTTGTATTTCCACATCCGTTAAGCATATAACAAGTGTAATTTCCTGCATCTGAGCTATTAATGTTGCTTAAAATTAATGTGTTTGATGTGGCACCAGAAATATCGCTTCCATTAAATTGCCATTGATAAGTAATAGTAGCGTCACCTGTGGCTGTTATATTTAGAGTTACATTGTCCCCGTTGCATACATTTTGACTTGTTGGCTGAGTTGTTACTGTTGGAGAACTACAAGCGTCAGATGTTATCTCTAAATCATCAATCCACATCATAAAATAATCAGGAGTTACATCATGAATAGCGATGTAAATATTCTGATTGTCATAAGCTGACAAATCATAGCTTAATTGAGTCCAATTTGCAGGAGCATCAATATTACTGGCAATTGCAGTAAAACTTCCAATTGCATTGTCCGTGGTTGAAACTAAAATTTCGAATGTTCCTAAACCATAATCTGTTTTTGGTGTTAATGCCCATAAAGAAAAGTTGGAGTTGCTACCAAGTTGTAATTGAGGGGAAATAAACCAATGGTCAGTAACACTGCCATCATTAGGACAAACAGACATACCACAACGAGATCCTCCGTGGGCATCGTCTCCTTGAGATGAACCTGTCCAGCCGGAAGCAACAGGGTTCATTGCCATCCATGCGTAAGCTGTACCTTCACCTGTCCAGTTAGCATCGCTACTACTATATGTTGTTGTGCCATTTCCATCTACAGTTGTCCACGGTGTAAAATCGGTTGTGTAATCAGTACTTGATTCAAAATCCCAAGTAAAAGGGAAAGAGGAAACAGGTCCGGCAGGTGTTGTCGCACTAGCTGTTACACCTGGTGAATATGTGTTATTTGCTTGGTACGACCACGCTTTATAATAATATGTAGTATTCTCGTTTAATCCTAAATGATTATATGATGTGTTTGAATTATATGATAGAATGGTTCCTCCACCGGGAATTGTTTGTCCTGTAGAGTATGTTGTTCCGTCAGAAGGAGTCCCAAATATGCCATCGCTTGACCATGCAAGTAAAACATTGTCGCTATTTGAATTTAAAGCCCATGTTAAGTCTATCTCATCTGACGCAACAGCTGTTGCTGTTAACGCAATAGGGTCTCCTAATTCTTGGAATTTAAAAGCAAGAATTCTTGTGCTTTTTGTACTTGTACTATTTTGCATATATTCTGATGAAAACCAAAATGTATTATCATCATATGGGTCAACGCTCATTTGCGCATAATCGCCCCATCTATTTGCACCTGATTGATATGTTCCTCCATCAACAGAAACTGTTTCTGTAATATCAAAATTTCCTGAAGCTGTTGCGTTTTCTGCGGCTGATTGCCCTGTAAATCTAATGCCGGGATACACGTTATTATTGGCATCAACAATAGAATATGCTAAACCAATTTCATGATTTCCATTCATAGCAATACTACCCATCCAACGACTTGCACCGTCGGGAGAATATGTGCCATCTTGACGAATACTCCAGCCGCTTCCGGTGTTTTCAAGTTCATACCAACGAATACCTGCATGGTCGCTACCATCAACATCAACTGTATGACAAGCAACAGCTGTTTGAGTTGAGCCAAAATTTCTATATTGAACTCTATACATTAAAATTTGAGGAATTGCATCTAACTTTTGGCTAGTTCCAGGCTGTGAAATGTTATCCCAGCCACTACCAAAATTACTATCGAAAGCAGGTACTGCAATTTGTTGTGTACGTGCAAATGTAGAGTTGTTTGTGTTAGTCCAATCAATATTCATTTCATAAACCCAAATTTCATCACTTCCTCCTGAAATTGCTCCATCAACAATAGTCATAAATTGACCGGGTGTGCCTGCGGGTGCAAACGTACCATCATTATCTAAAGGCATAATGCAATGAAACCCATCTTGTGTAGATGGACGATTAGGGTTGTCGAATGCTACCATTTGAGGTGAATTTCCTCCGGTAAGCATTACGTCACGTTCAAAAGCATAAACATCTGTCCCGTTACTTGTGTTTGTTGCCATATAATATCCGTCTCTCCAAATGCCAAATTTCATATAATCAGGCATATCTGCTACTTGAAACGACCAGCGGTACCACGAACCTGTAGGGTCGTTTGTTTGCGAAACAGCTATAAGCATATATTTGGTTGTGCCAAGTGAAAATTCTGCCGCTAGCCATCTGTCAGCTTGTTCATCATATAAAATTATAGGGTCGCCATCATTTCTGTCGGCACCTGTTACACCACTAAATAAAGTGTTGTATGCTGTTGGTCCGGTAACTAAGGATTCGGTTGTTCGGTTGTATATGGCAAAAGATGTGTTGTATGCTTGGAAAAAATATCCGGGCCCTATAGAACCGTTGCAATCTGGAGGAAATGAACTGCTTGTTTGTCCATCATAATTGTGCTCAATAATTGAAGCCGCACGCGAATTATTGTAATTACGTTGTAAAGCAGGGTCTATTCCATTAGGTAATGGATCGTAAAATGGATAAGAACGGTCTCTTAATTCTTCGTTTCTTTCAAAATATTCGTTTGAGTTGTCCTCTAAAATACCCAACTCTGAAATGGTTGGCATGTCTCTAACAGGGACTGAGAGGTCGGAGTAAACGGGTGTGGCAATAAATTCAGGGTGAACTGATTGAGCCGTTAAATCAGTAGTAATAAATAGTACTGATAATAGTAGTAATGTAAAAGATTTTCTCATGTGTATGAATTTTATTATTAAAAACCACAATTTACTTAATAATTTATTAATATAAAAATATTAATACTAACAGTAGAGGTGAAATTGTATTGTCTTATTATTGAGATGTTATAATTTTGAGGTATAGTTTTGTTGTATTTGTAACTCGAATCTTGAATTTACGATTTTATACAGTCCTTTTTTTATTTACAATTATAAATATTTAAAGTATTTTTACGCAAAACTTTAAATGAAACCTATAATTAATTGGTTTGAACAGCATCAGAAACCTTGTTTATTTAAAAAGTATATAGGTTTTGATTGTCCCGGTTGTGGAATGCAAACTTCATTTATTCAACTTTTGAAAGCTAACTTTATTGAAAGTATAAAAGCATATCCGCCATTAATTCCTATTATTATTCTATTCGTATTATTATTACTGCATATTATTTTTAAATTTAAAAACGGGACTAATATTTTAAAGTATTGGTTTATTTTTACCATAGGTATAACTATTTTTACTTATATTTATAAAATTATTTTTATTAATTAACAATAACATAATGGAACAAGAAACAAATAATAACACACAACAACAAAATATTCAATCGCAGTTTATAAGCAAACCCGATTTACCAAACGCAACAGCAACATTAGTATTAGGTATAGTATCTATTGCATCGTTTTGGTGTTATGGAATTATAGGAATTATTACAGGAATTATTGCACTTGCAATTAGCGGAACTCCTAAAAGATTGTATAACGAAAACCCCGGTAAATATTCTGAAAGCTCGTTTAAAAACTTAAATGCAGGTAGAATAACTGCTATTATTGGGCTCTCTTTATCGGCAATATGGGTTGTAGTAGTATTAATTTATGTTTTAATTATTGGTGCTGCTTTTGCAGGAATGAGTAGTTTTTAAATTATGAATTTGCAACAACGTATTAATGCATTCTCACTTTTAGGAGAAAAACTAAATAATGATAAATTACCTAGTTCTGTTTTTCAAAAAGCAGAGGCAAACAACCGATGGTTTGTTAAAGAAAGTATCGATTTTTCGTTAAACGAAATATCAAATATGCTTAAAAAAGAAAACCTTGAACAGTGGCTTAGTGTATATCCGAAAATAAAAAATTACCTAATTCAAAAAACAATTGGCGTAATTATGGCTGGCAATATACCTCTTGTTGGTTTTCACGATTTTTTATCAGTATTAATTACAGGACATAAAATAGTTATAAAACTATCGAGTAAAGATAGTATTCTTTTAAAAGAGATAAGCAAAATTTTAATTGATATTGAGCCTGAGTTTGAAAATCGAATATCGTTCACCGAAGCCACATTAAAAAACTTTGATGCCGTAATTGCAACCGGTAGTAATAATACATCAAAATATTTTGAGTACTATTTTGGTAAATATCCTAACATAATTAGAAAAAACCGTACTTCTGTCGCTATTTTAAATGGAAACGAAACCGTAGAGGATTTTAAAAATTTAGGTAAAGATATTTTCGCATATTATGGTTTAGGTTGCAGGAATGTATCAAAACTTTTTGTGCCTGATAATTATAACTTTGTTCCACTATTAGATGCATTAAGCGATTTTGAATATGTTTACACAAATAATAAATATGCTAATAACAGAGACTATAACAGCTCGGTGTTTTTGTTAAATAAAATTAAACATTACGATAATAATTTTCTGATTTTAACCGAAAATATAGGGTATTCTGCTCCTATTTCAGTAGTATATTTTGAAACATATTCAAATATTGAAACAGTATATAAAAGACTAGATATTGATAATGAAAAAATTCAATGTGTTGTATCAAATATATCGGATAAATTTATTAATTTTGGTAAAGCACAAAGCCCAAAGCTAAACGATTATGCCGATAATATTGATACTTTGGAGTTTTTGCTTAAACTTTAATATTAAGCATTATGATTTTTGAATTTAGAATAAAATGTAAAGACGATAAAAATAATTTTGCTCTAACAATTCTTGTTGATGAAAATCAAACTTTCTTAGATTTTCATAACTCCATATTTATGTGTTCTAGTTTTGAGACGTCGCAAATGACCTCGTTTTTTATTTCTGATGATGATTGGAGTAGGGGTGAAGAAATTACATTAATAGAGGTTGATGAAAAAATATCTTCAATGGAAAAAACAAAAATTAATAAATATGTAAATAATAAAGGCGATAAACTTTTGTATTTATTCGATTTTTTTTCTGACCGTTTTTTTAAAGTTGAACTGATTAATATTATTGATAATAAAACAAAAAAACAATTTCCAAAATGCACCGAAGTTATTGGTGAAGCACCAAAACAAATTATTATTGATACCGAATTAGAAGAATTATTTGATGATTATGACGATACTGACGATTATAATGATGAAAATATTGGGTTTGAAAATATTGATGACTTAGATATTTAACTTCAAAATATATAAATATATCAATAAAATAATATAGTTTAAAAAATAAGATGAAAAAAGTGGGCAAAAAGTTGCATTCGTATTAATTTTATCCTTACTTTTGTATCACTAAATAAGTTTTAGTTGTTGTTTTTATGTTTTTTCATTTAAGGTTACCGCCCGGTAACCTTTTTTTATTTCCCTAAATGTTGTTCACGCAATAAATCGTTTACTGTTTTAACAGGATTAAAAGTAATAATAGGCACTTCAATAAACAATGTTATCCAGTTAGCCATTGCACCATTCCATAACCCTGGCAATTCTTGAGCCTTTAATCGCTTTCCGTCTTTCGATTTTTCGGAAATAAAACCAGCATTTGTATTTACAAACTTTAATAAATTAAAATTATTACCATTATAATCTTTTGTAGCACAAACCAAATCAACAGGATTAAAATGTGTTGCATTTTTTAAAATAGCTTTGTCATTTTCAGATATTTCTGCACTTTCAACTATTTGCAGTTGGCTTGTTCCATCAGATTCTTTTACCCAAAATGGTCCACCACCGGGTTCGCCTTCATTTTTAACCATACCACAAACTCTAATTGGTCGATTTAATTTTTGTTTTAAATAATTTATTTTTTCTTCTTTATTATACTTGTCATAATTTTTACTAAAATTAATACATAACTCAGATTTTACAAAACTTTCTATTTCTATTAAATTAAAATCAGTTTTATCAATACTAACTAAATGCTTTTCAATATGCTTTTTTATTATAAGTAAATATCCAGCAATAATTTGCTTGTATTTAATAGTATCATCAATATATTTTTGATGAACAACATTGTCAATATTTTTTACAAAAATTATATCAGAATCAATATCGTTTAAATTTTCTATTAATGCACCATGTCCTCCCGGTCTGAATAGCAAACTACCATCGTTGTTTCTAAATGGTTTATTATTACTATCAACAGCAATAATATCGGTAGAGCTTTTTTGTTCTGTTAGTTTTATATTATAATTTACATTAAACTCTTCTTCAAAAAGAGCTTTTAATTTTGCAATTCTTTCATTAAAAAGTTGCTTATGCTCGGCAGAAACCGTGAAAACTAAATTAGATTTACCAAGTTCGTTTTTGGCATATTTTGCAGCTTCAACCAAATGTTCGTCTAAAGATGTAAAAACTCCTGACTTATATTTATGAAATTTAATTAATGCCTTTGGTAAAAAGCCATAATTTAATCCGCCATCGTTTAATACTAAACCTATTATTTTTTGATAATTTTCAGGTTTTAACTCAATATTTAATATGTTTAAAATATACTCTAACTCGCTATAAAAAGCAAATTGTTTTATATTAGTAAAAAACTCTTTAACTGGAGTGTAATTATTAATATTAGGATTATTTGCGTTGTAAAACTCAAATAAAGCTTTAAACATTCTGCTTGCAGCTCCACTCGCAGGCACAAATTTAGTTATTGTAATATTTTTGCTTTCGTTTTTATACAATTCAACAATCTCATTTATTCTTTTATTGTTTAAAACCAAAATTCCATTATTTGGTGTTGCAGGTTTTACAATATCGGCATAAGGAAAACCTGTAATAAAATTTTGAATCTGTTGCTCTACTTTTGTTTTAGTTAAGCCTTTTTCTGTAATTTGCTTTAGGTCGTTTTCTGTAAACATAGTTTTATTTTTTTTCTGTAAAATTAGTATATGTTATATACAGTTCAAATTTTATATTGTTTCATAAAAAAAGCGATTCTCGAAAGAACCGCTTTAAATGTTTTCACAACGGGAAGCAATTCACAACACAACGGAATAATCCTTATTGTAAAAAATTAGTTAAACCGATTATTTAACATGATTAATTAGTATATTTACAGTGTAAAAGAAAGAAGCAACTACGGAGTACGCAATTGCTAAGATTTTTTCTGCGGCTTATAGCCTTGTTGTGAATTGTCTTTCAATCACAAATTTAAGATGAATAAAGGATAAAACAAAATATTATGGTAAAAAAATTAGGAATAGATTTAGGAAGTGCATCATTAGGTTGGTTTATTAGAGAAGATGACCAAATTATAAAAAATGGTGTTGTTACTTTTAGTACAGGTATGAAATTAGGAACAGGAGGGTATTCATCGCCAACAAAAGATAGAAGAGAAGCTCGTTCAAAAAGAAGATTGATACAAGCAAGAAAGTATAGAAAATTTGAACTATTAAAAGTTTTAGTTGAAAAAGAATATATTCCATTATCAAAGCAAGAATTAGAAGTTTGGAACAAATATCAAAAGGGACAACAACGTAGATTCCCGGAAACAGAATATTTTAAAAAGTGGTTAGCTTGTGATTTTACATATTTAGAGAATGGAAACAAATACAAAAATCCTTATGAATTACGGGTAAAAGCATTGGATAATAAATTATCAGAACATGAGTTTGGTAGAGCATTATACCATTTAGTTCAGCGTAGAGGATATAAAGATATTGGGGAAAAAGACAATGAAACAGAAACTCAAATTAAAAGACGTGGAGAAAGTGGGTTTCAAACTGCTTTAGAAACACATAATTATATTTCAAAAGCACTTCAAACGGAATTTCTTGATAAAGATAAAAGGGCAAGAAATCAATATCCATATAGAGACGAATATGAAAATGAATTTAAAGCTATTTGCAAAGCACAAGGTTTTGATATTTCACAAAACGATAAAAACGATTTCAATGATGAATTTGTTAGAAAATTAAGAAAAGCTATAATTTGGCAACGACCATTACGAAGTCAAAAAGGAAATATTGGAAAATGCTCTTTAGAGCTCTCAAAGCCAAGATGTCCTGCTTCTCATCCAATTTTTGAAATTTTTAGAACTTGGAGTTATATTAATACGATAAAATATATTGATATTGAAAGAAATAAAATAGATATTCCTTTAAAATTTAAAGAGCAATTATTTGATGATATATTTTTAACAAAAGATAAAAATTTTAAGTTCTATGTTATTCAAAAAAGATTAGACAAACTTTTTAGTGAAAAAAAAGTTTACAATTATTTGAATAAAAGCACAGGTAAATACGATAGTACCGTTTCGGGAATGCCTGTTTGTAAAGGGTTAATAGACTTATTCGGAGACAAAATAAAAAAAGAAATTAAACAATTACATACATACAACATCGGTACAAAAGAACATAATGTTTATAAAAGTTATTCCGTTTATGATTTATGGCATTTAATAAAAGAAACCGATGATGATCATATTGAAGATTTTGCGATTAAAAAATTAGGTGTTCAGAATAAAGAACGAGTAAACAAAAAAACACGAGAAGTTACCATATACAATCCTATTGTAAAATTTAAAAACAATAATTTCTCTACAAGCTATTCCGATTTAAGTTTAAAAGCAATGTGCAAAATAATTCCATTTTTTAAAGAAGGTTTTTTGTATAATTACGCTGTGCTTTTAGCAAAAATACCTGACGTTTACAAAGATTGGAAAAATAACAAAGAAAAAATATACAGTATAATAGAAAATGCAAATAAAAAATATGTATTTAATAAAACAATTATTGGTATTGCAAATAGTTTGATAAATAAATATAAAGCACTTACCAATACCGATAAATTTGCATACAAAGACTTTTCATACAAACTTGATGAAAGCGATTTAAAAGAGGTAGAAAAAGCATGTATTAATTCTTTTGGCGAAGAAACTTGGAAAGAAAAAGATAATAAAGAAGAAATATTAAAGCAAGTAAATGGATTTTATCAAAGTTTTTTTAAAGATGAAAAAAGAGATTACATTAAATTACCAACATTAACAAAGTTAATTGAAGTTGAATTTAAAAATAATGGGATTGATATAGACAGCGAAGAATTATATCATCATTCCGATAGGGAAAATTTATACCCAAAACCTATTTACAGCAAAAAATATGATAAAAAAATATTAGCAGTGCCACTAATTGATAGCATTAAAAACCCAATGTTTAATAAATCAATGAGCGTTTTACGTAAATTAATTAACGAATTATTAGTGCAAGAATATGTTGATGAAGACACTGAAATAATAGTAGAAGTGGCTCGCGAACTTAACGATAACAATAAGCGTATTGCAATAGAACGGTATCAAAAAGAACGTGAAAATAACAGAAAAAAATATCGTGAGTTTATAAGAGAACTTAAAGGTGAAAATAATAAAAGTGAAGATGATGATATTTCAAAATTTGAACTTTGGTCGGAACAAATACTTAATGAACCTAATGACAAAAAAAATATTAATAAAAACATTGAAATATTAAAAGAAAAAAATGCAATAAAACGCTACGAACTTTGGAGTGAACAAAAGGGGCAATGTATGTACACCGGCAAAATGATATCTATTTCTCAATTATTTTCAAACGAAATAGATATTGAACATACTATTCCGAGAAGTATGCTACCTGACAACACGATGGCTAACAAAACTGTTTGTTTTGCCCGTTATAATAGAGATGTAAAAAACAATAAAATACCAACAGTTTGTCCTAATTACGAAAAAGACACAAGCGAGGGAACTGCTATAAAACCAAGACTTAAAAAATGGGAAGAGATAAGAGATAGGTATAAAAACCTGTATGATGATAGAAAAAAACCTAAAGGAATTGAAGATGAAGATAAAAAAAACAGACGTATCCAAGAAAAGCATTATTATAAAATGCATTTTGATTATTGGAATGATAAAATAAGTAGATTTACAACAAAAGAAATAAAAGACAATTGGGTAAGGCGACAATTAACCGATACCCAAATGGTAAGTAAATATGCTCGAGAGTTTTTAAAAACATATTTTAAAAAAGTTGTAGTACAAAAAGGTAGCACAACAGCCGATTATAGAAAAATTTATGGTTTCCAAGGAGAAGAAAAGAAAGATAGAAGCAAACATACTCATCACAGTATTGATGCCGCAGTTCTTACTTTAACTCCTACCAATAGCAGTAAGCGTGTAGAATTATTGAATAAAATGTATAAATTAGATGAAAAAGAAGGCAAACAATTTAGAGCTGATCCTGATGGTTTCCATAATTTTAATGCACAATCTTTAATTGACATAATTAATGCTGAAACCTTAATCGTAAATTATCAAAAAGATAAAATTATCGAACAAACTTATCGTAATGTACGCAAAAGAGGTAAATTGCAATATTTGAAAAGAGATGGCAAATTTGTTTTAGATAATAATGGGGATAAAATCCCATTAAAAGCACAAGGAGCAACAATAAGGGGTAAACTTTTTCAAGAAACGTTTATTGGCAAAATAAAAGACGTAAAGAGAGACGAAAATAATAAACCACTAAGAAATGATGATAAATCGTGGCAGTATAAAAAAGACAATGATGAGTTTATAAATGTTGTAAGAAAACCTATAACAGAAGCAAAAATAGATGATATTGTTGATCCGGATATTAAAAATATCATCAAAGTTCAATTAGATAAAGGTATAAGTAAAACTAAATTAAAAGACCATCAAGGAAATGTTATTAGACACGTAAGGGTTAAAACAAGAGCAGGTAAAATTGTAAAAGAGCGATTAAATTATAAATCAAAATATGACTACAAAAACAAATATTATGCTGCTGCAGGAGAAATACCTTATGCTATTTTCTTAACAAAAACAGAAGGGAATAATATTGAGAGAAAAATGATACCTGTCCCAATACACGAAGTTGCACAAACTTTTAAAGAATATCATAAGTTTACACCAGAATTGTATTTAAAAAAGTTTCACCCTCAAATTGAGGGATATCCGGATATTAAATTACTTAAAGTAGGACAAAAAGTATTTGTGCTAAAAAATGATAGCGATTTTGAAAAGAGAAAAGATAAAAAGTTTCAAATGAATAGGTTGTATAAAATTACCCAGTTTGAAAAAGATTCGAAAATTTGGCTTCACTACCACATAGATACACAAAGTAAGGATGAAATAAAGAAAAATGTTAAATCCCTAAAAGATAAAATTGTAGAAAATTATGAAATAAAATTTAACATTCCTTTAATCTGTGAAGACGAAACTATTGATGATAACGTAGAAAGGAAAATAGACTTAGTAAAAAGAAAAGAAGACTTTAAAGCACGATTAAAAAAAATAGAGGGGAAAATGGGAAAAGAAATAGCAAACAGAATTAAAAATGAAATAGAAAAATATAAAGCCCAACCGTCATATATTGAAATAGAAGGAGAAACACCCCTTATAGGTTTAACAAAAAAGAACTGGAATTTTCTTTTTGAAAATTATGATTTTAACCTAGATATTATAGGTAATTTAACTTGGCAGAAAATGAAAATAATTAATACTAATAAATAGCAAGGGCGTTGTTTAAACAACACCCTTGCTAAGATAAGAAAAATGCAATTCGAAAAAGGCTACATATATCATATTTATAATCAGGGAAATAATCGAAGAAAAATTTTCTTTAATCGAGAAAACTATCTTTTCTTTTTGCGAAAAATAAATATTTATATTACACCTTATGCTGATGTTTTGGCTTGGTGTTTAATGCCTAACCATTTTCATTTAATGGTTTTTGTTCGGGAGGTAGAGGTTTTGCGACCGAGGGCTTCGCTCAAAGCGAAACCCTCGGTACGAACATTTAACCAATCAATTGGTATAATGCTCAGAGCATATACAAATGCAATAAATAAACAAAATAAAACCTCGGGTTCATTGTTTAGAAAATTAACCAAAGCAGAATGTATAAACAGCCCAAAGGGTATTGAACCAAGTTTTATATCAAAATCAGGTATTACCAAAATAAATATAACTCAACCCGAAAAACAATATCCAAAAGTTTGTTTCGATTATATACATAACAACCCAACAAAAGCAAAATTAGTAAAAACAGCAACAGATTGGGAATTTTCTTCGGCAATTGACTATGCAAATATCAGACAAGGAAAACTGATAAACAGAGCTTTAGCAAAAGAATACGGATTGATTTAATAAATTGGCATAATTATTGGTTTTGTAAACATCTGTATAACAGATTAAAACAAAACGGCTATGATTAAACGTACTCTTTATTTCGGAAACGATGCTTATTTAAACACTAAAAATCAACAATTAGTAATTAGCTATCCCGATAAGGAAAAAGAAAAAATTACTGTACCTATAGAAGATATTGGAGTGGTTGTTCTTGATGCCTATCGTTTAACTATTTCGCAAAACTTTATTTCTCGATTGTTAGATAATAATGTGGCACTAATAACTTGTGATAATCGCAGAATGCCACAAGGTTTAATGCTTAATTTAGAGGGGAATACCTTGCAGCAAGAACGGTTTAAATTTCAAGTTGATGCAAGTTTGCCGCTAAAAAAATTTCTTTGGCAACATACAATTAAAGCAAAAATTGCTAATCAGCGAGTTTTGTTAATAAAACTCAGCGTGTCTCAAAGACACACTGAGTTTGCCACTATGCAAAAATACGAAAACATGCAATATTGGGAAAACTCTGTTCGTAGTGGCGACCCAGATAACTACGAAGCTCGTGCAGCTGCTTTTTATTGGAAAAATATTTTCTCAGAATTTATTCCTAATTTTGTTAGAGGCAGACACGAAGCCGACCCCAATAATTTATTAAACTACGGATATGCTATTTTGAGAGCTATAACCGCTCGTTCGCTTGTGGCAAGTGGTTTAATGCCAACTTTTGGGATTCATCATCACAACAAATATAACGCTTATGCTTTGGCTGACGATATAATGGAACCTTATCGCCCTTATGTTGATGAAGTTGTTTATAATACCTGCAAAAACAATGATTTTAAACAAACGGAAACATTTGATAACGAACTTGAACTAACTACAGAAATAAAAGCAGAGTTATTAAAAATTCCGGCAATTGATGTTATTATTGATGGGGAAAAATCTCCTCTTATGAATGCTATGCAACGAACAACAGCAAGTTTGTTTCAATGTTTTGCAGGGAATAGTCGTAAAATTTTATATCCATTAATTAAATAGTAGCAAGAGTATCGCTATAAGCCATACTCTTGCTTATAATAATATGAGTTTAGAAAGATTAAATCAATATAGAATTATGTGGGTAATGGTATTTTTTGATTTGCCAACAAATACAAAGAAAGAACGCAAACAGGCAGGTCTATTCAGAAAGCGTTTATTACAAGATGGTTTTAGTATGTTTCAATATTCAATTTATATGCGACATTGCCCTAGTAGAGAAAATTCAGAAGTGCATATAAAACGAGTAAAATCGTTTTTACCACCTGATGGTCATGTAGTAATAATGCAAATTACCGATAAACAATTTGGTATGATAGATGTTTTTTATTCGCAACAAAAAGAAGAAAAACCTGAAATGCATCAACAATTAAGTTTATTTTAAGCTACAAATAAAAAAAGGGTTTTGCTCAAAGCAAAACCCTTTATATTTAACACAGTTTTTAAAATTCAAATATCGAAGGTAATTTATTGTGATATAGGGTATTAAATACAGGTGTACTGTGTTCAATACGTCAAAGATACAAAATGAAAGCAATTCACAACAGAAAAAAAAATTATTCATATAATAATAACACTGTGTTCAATACGTCAAAGATACAAAATGAAAGCAATTCACAACATGGTTGGTTTGCAAGAAATGGACAATTTGACTGTGTTCAATACGTCAAAGATACAAAATGAAAGCAATTCACAACTTGTATAAATTAGCATAGTTGTTTTGTTGGACTGTGTTCAATACGTCAAAGATACAAAATGAAAGCAATTCACAACACGTCCTTGATTATAATCTTTAGAAAAACCACTGTGTTCAATACGTCAAAGATACAAAATGAAAGCAATTCACAACTAGAAAAAATTAAAATACCTACTAAATTAACTGTGTTCAATACGTCAAAGATACAAAATGAAAGCAATTCACAACTAAAAATTGAAAAATACTTTAAAAGTAATAACTGTGTTCAATACGTCAAAGATACAAAATGAAAGCAATTCACAACTATAAGTTTGTTAATCAATTATTTGCCTATACTGTGTTCAATACGTCAAAGATACAAAATGAAAGCAATTCACAACTACCTTGTGTATTCCTATTTTTTCAATCATACTGTGTTCAATACGTCAAAGATA
>CAMZKE010000038.1 GCA_947311115.1 uncultured Bacteroidales bacterium
ACTTCGTTGCAAACCATTTGCAGTATTCATATACAGCTACATGGTTTGTCGCCTCGTCTCAGAAAAAGAAAAAAGCATAAATAATACGGGTTATGCGGGTTAACAAATAAATATATTTTTGATAAATTAAACATTTTAATTATCTTCGTAGGTGAAAAAATATAAAATATGAAGTTTAGAATATTAACATTATTACTTGTGTCGTTTATTTTTTTAACTGCACAAAACAAAACACCAGAAATAGTAACAGCTGCGGCTAAGAAAAATATTGGCAAAGTTAAAAAATGTATAAGAAAAGGTAACGATATAAACGCCAAATCGCGTTCAAAATGGTCGGCACTAAGCTATGCCGTAAAAAATAACGATTTAATGATGGCCAAGTTATTATTAGAACACGGTGCTAATGTTGATATTACAATAAATACAAAAGAGTCGCCTTTACTAATGGCAGCTAAATACAATAGTGGTAAAATGGCAAAACTTCTAATACAAAATGGAGCAGATGTAAATTTTAAGGATATAATGAAATTCACCGTACTTCATTGGGCAGCTAAAAATGGGAATAAAGAACTGATAAACTTATTAATTTCTAACGGTGCTAAAGTAAATGCTCGAAATATTAATGGACGCTCCCCTCTTGACATTGCTAAACCAAATGTTAAGAGTTATTTACTAGATAATGGTGCTAAAACCGGTAAAGAATTATTTAAGGAGGCTACAAGTTAGTCCAACTCTTTTAAAATATATTTGGCTTTAATTAAATCTGTTGCTTCAACATAAACTTCAATATCGCCAAAAGTTTGGTACGAAGAGTCTTTTTTGTTCATTACAACAGCTCTAATTCCATTATCGGCTAATACCTCTACTGCAATATCGGCAATATACGCTTTGCCAAACGATTTTGCTATCACCCAATCTTTTTCCATGTATTTATGTTTTTGATATTATAAGTTTAACTGCTCCGGCATTATTTTGTACAAAATTAGCCGATATTTCTGATGTTTGTTTCAAATATTCATTATCAGATAATAACTTATTAAAAATATTTTTTAATTCATTATAATTAGAAATACTAAAAGCTGCATTTAATTCAATTAAATCAACCGCTTCTTTAAATTTTTTGTATTTTGTACCAAAAACAATTGGTTTACCAAAAGTAGCCGGTTCTAAAATATTATGTATTCCTACTCCAAAACCACCTCCAATATAAGCTATATCGGCATATTTGTATAAAGATGATAAAAGCCCAATATTATTTATAATTAACACATCGTAATCTTCAGGTTTAACATTATTAATATCAGAATATAAAAGTACTTTTTTATTTAAAAGTTTTTTTATTCGTAAAATATTCTGTTCTTTAATTTCGTGAGGAGCAATAATTAATTTAACATCAAATTTTGAATTATTTATGTATTTTGCAAGTAATTCCTCATCGGGTTGCCACGAGCTACCTGCAATAATTACTTGCTTATTATTGCAAAATTTGGAAACTTTTTTCAGGTCTATAGTTTGGTTTGCAATATCAATAACTCTATCGAAACGAGTATCGCCACTTACAGTAACATTGGTAATACCAATTGATTTTAATAAACTTAACGATGTTTGGTTCTGTACAAAAAAATGAGTAAAATAATTTAATACTTTACTATATGATTTCCCCGAATTTTTAAAAAACACTTGGCTTTCTCTAAAAATACCCGAGACTAAATAGGTTGGTATTTTATTTATATAAAGATTATATAAATAGTTTTTCCAAAATTCGTATTTTATAAAATATACAATTTCGGGTTTTACTATTTTAATAAATTGTTTTGCATTTTTTGAAGTGTCAGCAGGTAAATAGTATATATAATCTGCAATTTCGTAATTCTTTCTTACCTCGTAACCTGAAGGCGAAAAAAATGTTAGTAATATTTTTTTATCAGGATATTTTTGTTTTAATTTCTCAATAAGAGGACGAGCTTGCTCAAATTCGCCAAGCGACGCTGCATGAATCCAAATAACTTTTGCTTTGTTTTCTTTAAAATCGGATTCTAAACGTTGAAAAATATTTTTTCTACCTTCAACCCAAAGTTTTGCTTTGTCATTAAATAATGACGCAGTTTTTATAGCCGACGTATAAGCTTTAATACCAGTGTTATAAACAAATTTCATAGGTAAATTAATAGTTATTTATCATTATAATAAAATTTTATATCTTCTGTTATATTCCAATACTTAAATAGTTTAGCATTTCTTTTCGATAATTTATAATCATAAATAATTTCCCAATTCATTACAGCACAATTACTATTTAATTTAACTATTTTATCAGGCGAATGCGATATTTTTTTTAACGAATTTTTTTCACAAATATACATCTCTTCATTAAATCTATCTGCATTAGTATATATTCCTATAACAGAAATAATATATATATAGTATAGTATTTTTTGTTTAATTGTTGATTTAGTTATCAAATAGTAACTACTTAACCCAAATAAATATATAGCAATAATTGTAATGGGCATAATTGTGTCGTATCTCAAAACATTACTTCTATATTCTCTGTAACCGCCTAAAGGTATTAATATTATATAAATAATCGCAAAAAGTAAACTCCATTTAAAATTTTTAATTATTTTATTTTTTTCTTTGCTTTTTGATATAGTTTTTATAATTATAAAGTTTATTATTATTAACATTACAAGTAAAATGTTTCCTAATTTTTGGGTTAATAAATAATAAATACCTATTGGTAGTCGTTGATATCTGTTTATTAAACTTATAGAGTTATCATTAAGTAAATTATTTTTTGATAAATAAAGTGAATATAAACTTAATAAATTGAATAGAATAAAATAGAATAAATAAATTTTATTAATTTTTTTATAGATATTATAAATCTAGTGAATAAAGGAAGATTGTTAGTTGTTTGATTATATTTATTAATAAACATATTGAACAATATAATAGTATTTACGATAAGTGCAACCCCTGTTATTAAAGGTCCGTTAAAACTAAGAAAAATAATAAAGAACAGATAAAAAATATGTTTAGCATAAGTAAATTTAAGACTTTTATTGTTGTATATATTTTGGTAAAATGGATAGTAAAAATATAATAAAAACGCTAATGATAATGCATAAAAGAAAGTATATATAGCCGATTTATCAATTATACCCATATACCTATTATATCCATTGTATTGAAAAAAAGGTATTATTAGTATTGTTGCTATAATAAAATTAAATTTAAAGATATTTTTTGTTTTTGATATATATGTTGCTAACAAATATACTATCAATAAGTGTGTAATGATTTTTATAATTGCACTTGAAAGATAGATGCTGTTAATTGGATTTGTGAAATTTTGTAATATTAAAGGTGCCGTAAGAAAGTATTGTGATGTAATATAATGTGCAAAAAATCTATTAGGATTTGGATAAATAGCATTATTTTTAATTACATCAATACCGAAAGGGTCACTTAAAACTTTATAATAGCCATAATCTTTCGTAGGCATAATAACGTCAGCCATATCGCCAAAAAGAGGGGAGTGATAATATTGATAAAAAGAATATCCAAAATCAATAATTACTAACACCATTAAAACTAAGTATAATATCTTTTTATTCATAACTTTGTTAAACAATAATTTTAATATTTTATTAACTCGTTATTGCTAAGTGTTTATTAATCTAAGATACTCATATCAATTTCTTCATTATTATTTAGAGTAATAAGTTTTCCTGCTTCACATTTAAAAGTTTTTTCAGGATATTTTTTAAGTATTGTATAATTATGAGTTGCCATTAAAATTGCTCTGCCTGAGTTTTTTATATCGAAAAGTATTCCCATAATTTCTTCAGATGTTTCGGGGTCTAAGTTACCTGTTGGCTCGTCGGCAAGAATAATATCGGGGTTATTTAATAATGCACGGGCAATTACAACTCGTTGCTGCTCCCCACCCGATAATTGATTTGGTAATTTATGTAATTTATCTTCTAGTTTCACTTTTTGCAAAACCTCTAAAATGCGTTCTTCAATTTCTGTTTTCTTTTTCCAGCCTGTAGCTTTTAGCACAAAATGCAAATTATCGTGTACAGTACGGTCGGTTAACAACTGAAAATCTTGAAAAATTACACCTAATTTTCGTCTTAAATATGGTATTTCTTTTTGTTTTATTTTTCGTAAATTATATTCGTCAACTAAACCTTCACCTTCGGTTAATTCCAGCTCGGCATACAGTGTTTGTAAAATACTGGATTTTCCACTTCCTGTTTTTCCAATTAAGAATGCAAACTCATTTTTATTTAATTCCATATTTACTTCTGATAACACTAAGTTACCTTCTTGATAAATATTTGCATTTTCTAATTTTATTACTGTATCTATTGCCATTGCTAAATTATTAAATTGTATCCTACAAATTTAGTAAAAATTTTAAACTAATGTTTGATAAACAATAACTCGTGATTCATCATCACAAATTATTGTAAAATTATTATCAACTGATTCATTTAGTGTTCCCATCCACCAAGATTCTAATTGTAAGTTTTGTAAAGGGTATTTTAAATTTTCTGATGATATTTTTGAGTTACAATCTAAACTAAAAATAGAAACTTGTTGTCCTTTTTCCGAAATAAATTTAGTAGTTTTTGAAATTGGAGTAAAAACACCATAATCAGTTACAATTTTAACTTTCAAAAGTTTAATATATTTTACTAATAAAGAAATGTTTGCAATAGTATGGTCTTCGCGTTTACCTGTAGCTCCAATAATTGTAACTTCAGTAATACTATTTGCTACACACCAATTTATTGCCTTAGTTAAATCGTTGGTGTTTTGGTCGGGTATTTTAATTAATATATCAACAAATTTTACTTTAAGTTCTTCATTAATGGAATCTAAATCTCCAATAATTAAATTTGGCTTTACATTTATTTTTAACAAATTATTTATTGCACCATCACAACAAATTAAAAAATTATTATTTTCTAATATTTGTAAAGGGATTTTAGATTTTGGGAATTCACCATTTGCTAATATTACTGCTTTATTCATAACAATAACAATTTTTTATAAGATTTTTTCCATTGCAAATAACCTACAATAGCAAGTGCAGTATATACAGCAAACAGTATTGATGTTGGATATAAGCCTTTATAAATATATAAACTTAACGATACCGCATCAACAACAATCCATACAAGCCATTGTTCTATAATTTTACGAGTAAGCATAAATGTTGCAACAATACTTAGTGCTGTTGTAAACGAATCCCAATAAGGTAAAGGCGAATCTGTATATTTTACTAAAATTACAGAATAAAAATAAAATATTATACCGCTTATTATTAAATACATATAAGCTTCTTTAGATTTTAATTGCCGTATAGGAACATCTTCTTTTTTGTCTGTTTTACCCGCTTTTGTCCAGAAATACCAACCATATAAACTTATTACAACATAGTATATTTGTAGGCTCATATCGGCATAAAACTTCGATTTAAAAAATATTACTAAATATAGTGCCGAGCTTATTAACCCAAGCGGCCACATTAAATAGTTTTCTTTTATTTCAAAGTACAGAAATAACAAACCGGATATAACGCCAAAAACTTCAATCCAATTATTAATTAGCCAATCAATCATTATTAACTAAGTCCTAAAGTCTCTTTAGCTTTATTTATTGCATTTTTTATACCCGAAACATCTTTACCACCTGCAGTTGCAAAGAATTTTTGGCCACCGCCGCCACCTCTCATTTCACGTGCGGCTTCTCTAATAGTTTTCCCTGCATCAAAACCCTTTTCTTCAACCAGATTATCTGATATCATAATACTTAAAAGAGGTTTACCGTTAATTTCGGCACCTAAAATTAAAACTAAATTGTCTATCTCGCCTTTTAGTTGAAAACAAATATCTTTAACAGACTCGGCACTATCAATATTAATTTTTTCCGCTATTAAGTTTAGGTTATTAATTTTTTGAACTTTATTTTTAAGCTCGTTTTTTGTTTGTTTTGCAGCTTCTTTTGCAAATGCTTCAAGTTTTTTATTTAACTCTGTGTTTTCTTCTAAAAGTTTTTCAATACTTTGAACAATGTTTTTTGAACCCTTAAAATGCTCGGTAATGTTACTTATTATTTCACCAGATTTTCGAAAATATTGCTCAGCTTTTTCGCCGGTAATTGCCTCAATACGTCGAATACCAGATGATATTGCTGTTTCCGATATAACTTTTATTATACCAATATTACCTGTTGCATTTACGTGAGTTCCACCACATAATTCAACCGAATTTCCAAACTTTATTACACGAACCTTATCGCCATATTTTTCACCAAAAAGAGCCATTGCTCCTATTTTTTGTGCATCTTCAATAGTTGAGTTTCTGTTTTCTTGTAGTTTATAATTGTTACGAATAAAAGTATTTACTATTGTTTCAACTTTTGTTATTTCTTCTTTGCTTAATTTCTCGAAATGAGAAAAATCGAAACGCAAGTAATCGCTATGCACAAGCGAACCTTTTTGCTCTACATGCGAACCAAGAACTTCGCGTAAAGCGTAATGTAATAAGTGTGTTGCGGTATGATTATTTGCTATATTTTGACGAATATTTTTATCAACTACAGCTTTAAATTCGCTTTCAATATTTTTCGGTAATTCTTTAACTAAATGTATTGATAAGTTATTTTCTTTAACTGTATTAAATATGCTTAATTTGTTTCCTTCAGAGTCTTCAATAAAACCTTTATCGCCAATTTGCCCACCACTTTCGGCATAAAAAGGTGTCTTATTAAACACTAACTGATAAAAATCTTTTCCTTTTTCGGTAACTTTACGATATTTTGCAATTTTTACTATTGTCTCTAGCTCATCGTAACCAACAAATTCAAAATTGTTTAGGTTTATTAATTCTGTCCAATCGTCGGTTGATTTTGCAGCATCTTTTTTAGAACGATTTTTTTGTTCAGCTAAAGCTTTTTTAAACCCATTTTCATCAACGGTAAACCCATTCTCTTTTGCAATAAGTTCGGTTAAATCGTACGGAAACCCGTAAGTGTCGTATAATTCAAAAGCTTGTTTACCCGATATTTTCTTATTGTTAGACTTTTCAATTAAGTTATCAATAAGTTTAATTCCGGTTTCAAGAGTACGGAAAAATGATGCTTCCTCCTCTTTTATAACTTTAGTTATTAAAGTATCTTGTTTTATAATTTCGGGGAAAGCACTACCCATTTTTTCTTGCAAACTGGGTAATAATTTGTAAATAAACGGCTCTTTCATATTTAAGAAAGTATAACCATAACGAATTGCACGTCTTAAAATACGGCGAATAACATAACCTGCTCCCGTATTTGAAGGTAATTGCCCATCTGAAATTGAAAAACTAACAGCTCTAAGATGGTCTGAAATAACACGAAGAGCAATATCAATTTTTTCATCTTTACCATAACTAAAACCCGATATTTTACCTAATTTTTGTATAATTCCTTGGAAAATATCGGTGTCGTAATTTGAACGTACACCTTGAGTAACCATTGCTAAACGTTCGAACCCCATACCTGTATCTATATGTTTTGCAGGCAATTCCTCAAGTTTTCCGTCAGCTTTTCTGTTATATTGTATAAATACAAGATTCCATATTTCAATAACCTCAGGGTGGTCTTTATTTATTAATTCAGCTCCATCAATTTTTGCTCGTTCCTCATCAGTACGAATATCAACATGAATCTCAGAACATGCACCACAAGGCCCCTGAGCTCCCATTTCCCAAAAATTATCTTTTTTATTCCCATCTAAAATATGTGATTCAGGTAAAAATTGTTTCCAAAGATTATAAGCTTCCATGTCTTTTTTGGTAGCATCTGTTTCATCTCCCTCAAAAACAGTTGCATATAATCTATCTTTATTTATTTTTAGTAAATCGTGTAAATATTCCCATGCCCATTCAATAGCTTCTTTTTTGTAATAATCGCCAAAGGACCAGTTACCAAGCATTTCAAACATTGTGTGGTGATATGTATCGTGTCCAACCTCTTCCAAATCGTTATGTTTACCTGAAACACGTAAACATTTTTGGGTGTCAGAAATTCTATCGTACTGTTTTTCCGTATTGCCTAAAAATATATCTTTAAACTGATTCATTCCGGCATTAGTAAACATTAAAGTTGGGTCGTTTTTTATTACAAGTGGTGCAGACTCAACTATTTGGTGATTTTTACTTTTAAAGAAATCTAAAAAAGATTTACGTAATTCAACTGAATTCATATGTTAATAAAGTGTTAATAAAATCTAATTAATTTGAATAATCGCTTGCAAAAATAGAATAAATATTTATTTTTGCGGTTAGTTCAAAACTAAAATAATTTTTTAACTAGTTAATTTTATGTTAGTTTTACTATAAATATACTGATTTTAAACTATATGGCAAAAACAAATTATAAATTTGACCCACAAGATTTAAGCTACAAAAAAATTGAGCTTAATTTTAAACAGCGTATATATAAATTTATTCCTCATTTTTTGGGAAGTATGTTTATGGGAATAATTTTATATGTTGTTTTTACAAGTTTTGTCGATTCTCCAAAAGTTAAAAAGCTTAATAGAGAAAAAACTCAACTTATTACTCAATATAAACTTCTTTCTAAAAAAGCTGATAATCTTGCAATTGTATTAAAAGATTTAGAATTTAGAGATGACAACCTATATCGTACAATTTTTGAAGCAGACCCAATACCTTCGAGTATTAGAGAAGCAGGTATTGGAGGTGTTAATAGGTACGAAAATTTACAAGGTTTTGAAACATCAGATATTGTTATTGAAACTACAAAAAAGATAGATAAAATATCTAAGCAGATGTATATTCAATCTAAATCGTACGACGAAGTATTAGAGCTTGCAAAAAATAAAGAAAAAATGCTAAGGAGTATTCCTGCAATTATGCCTGTAGATTTAAAGAACTTAACTCGTATTTCGGGTTATTATGGAATGAGAATGCACCCAATATTGAAATATAGAAGAATGCATGATGGTATTGATTTTACAGCACCAACAGGCACAAAAATATTTGCTGCCGGCGATGGCGTGGTAAAAAGTGTAAAATTATCGCGTACAGGTTATGGAAATGTTGTAGTTGTTGACCATGGCTTTGGATACGAAACTCTTTATGCTCATTGTAGCAAGGTAAATGTAAAGGAAGGGCAGAAAATTACCAGAGGTACAATAGTTGGCTTTGTTGGAAATACCGGTTTATCAACAGGTCCACATTTACATTTTGAAGTTCATAAAAATGGAAAAAAAATAAACCCAATAAATTTCTTTTCACAAGATTTAACACCTGACCAATACGATGAAATGATATATCAATCATCGCACGAAGGTGGTCAAGCAATGGACTAAGATAAAATAAATAAATGCCTTACAAAGAGCCGAAAATAGAAAAGTTATACTACTCAATTAGTGAGGTAGCAAAAATGTTCGACCTTAACACATCTCATATACGGTTTTGGGAAAAAGAATTTGATATACTAAAGCCAAAAAAAAACGCAAAAGGAAACCGTTTTTTCACTAAAGAAGATATTGCTAATTTACACATAATATATAATTTGGTGAAAGAGCGTGGTATGACTTTAAAAGGTGCAAAGCAAAAATTAAAAGATAATAAAGAAAATACTATTAAAAATATTGAAGTTATTGCTAAATTACAATCAATAAAAGCTGAACTTATAGAATTTAGAGATTTGCTTGATTAAGCTGAATTATTCATATAAGATAGTAGTGTAGCGTACAACTTACTTACAAACAACTAACTACTTCAAATAAGAACGAATCCTATTCGGGTAATTATACATTTCTATTTCACTAATGCTTTGTTGCAAGCAATTAGCAGTATTCGCATATAAAGCTTCACTATTTGAACCCTCATCTCAAGAAAATAAAAATGCACGAATAATTCGGATTAAGTTTTAGTCAATTATTCACAACTTATTAACGATACATAAATCTCTCATTTAAAAAAAGTACTTTTGTTGGCAAATAATTAATTTATCGTTTCAATTTTACACAGTATGGCTGACATTAAAAATCTTGAAAACATTGCATCGCAAGTAAGACGCGACATTGTACGTATGGTACACGAAAAAAATTCTGGACACCCAGGAGGTTCATTAGGTTGTGCCGATTTTATGACTGCAATGTATTTTGAAGTACTAAAAAAAGATTCAAAAAATTTTACAATAGATGGGAAAAATGAAGATTTGTTTTTTCTTTCAAATGGGCACATTTCGCCTGTGTTTTATAGCGTTTTAGCACGTTCAGGCTATTTCCCCGTTGAAGAGTTAAAAACATTTCGTGCTTTAAATACACGTTTACAAGGTCATCCTACAACAGCAGAAGACTTACCCGGCATTCGTATTGCTTCAGGTTCGTTAGGTCAAGGCTTATCGGTAGCTGCAGGTGCAGCTCTCACCAAAAAACTTAATGGCGAAAATACTACGGTTTATTCTCTCCATGGTGATGGCGAATTAGAAGAAGGTCAAATTTGGGAAGCTGCAATGTTTGCAAATGCTCGTAAAATTGATAATTTAATTGCTACTATTGATTATAACAAAGTGCAAATTGATGGTACAACCGAAGATGTTTTAGATTTAGGTAATTTACGTACTAAATGGGAAGCTTTTGGTTGGATTGTGCTTGAAATGCAAGGGAACAATATGGCTGACGTTATACGTGGCTTGGCTGAAGCAAAATTAAAAACAGGAAACGGAAAACCTGTTGTAATTCTTATGCACACAGAAATGGGTGCTGGAGTAGATTTTATGATGGGGACTCATAAATGGCATGGCGTAGCACCTAATGATGAGCAACTTAAAGATGCCCTTTCTCAGTTAGAAGAAACTTTAGGCGACTACTAATTTGATGATAAAAAAACTCATAATAATATTATTTTTAGTACTTTCTATTAGCTCGTTTTCGCAAAATAGATTAACTCGCATACTTTTTGTGTTTGATGGTTCGCAGAGTATGACAGGCGTTTGGAATAAACAAGGGCGTAAAATTGATATTGCACGTAGTATTCTTGTAAAAATGGTTGATAGTTTACGAACTGTTGAGAATATACAAATTGCACTTCGAGTGTACGGACATCAGAGTTATGTACCACCTCAAGATTGTAGCGATACACGATTAGAAGTTCCGTTTAATAATGATAATGCAGATAAAATAATCGATTTTCTTAAAACAATTCGTCCTAAAGGAACTACTCCAATTGCAAAATCAATAGAATATGCTGCAAATGATTTCCCTGATGGAAATAGTAGAAATATTATTATTTTAATTACTGATGGCGTTGAAGCTTGTGATGGCGACCCTTGTGCTGTATCAATAGCATTGCAAAAAAAAGGTATTATTCTAAAACCTTTTGTAATAGGTATTGGTTTAGATATGATGTTTAAAAAAACATTTGAATGTATGGGAAGGTTTTTTAACGCTAATGATAGTAAGCAGCTAGAAGAAGTTTTAGGCGTAGTAATATCAGAAGCATTAAATAATACTACTTGCCAAGTAAATTTATTAGATACCGAAGGAAATCCTAAGGAAACTGATGTTAATATGACATTTTATGATAAATTATCAGGTAAAATAAAGTATAATTTTATACATACAATGAATAGGCGTGGCAACCCTGACACATTAAAACTTGATGCTTTTAGTACATACAGAATACAAGTTCATACAATTCCACCTGTATTTATCGATAGTGCAAAATTAACACCCGGTAAACACTCAATATTTGCAGTAGATGCACCTCAAGGCTATTTAAATATTAAAGCAAATAATGGCAGAGCAGTAAATGCAAAAACTATTATACGTCAAAAAGGGAAAATGGAAACTATTAATGTTCAAAATGTTAATAGTACCGAAAAATACATTACCGGAAAATACGATTTAGAGATTTTAACTTTACCTCGTATTTATGTAAAAGATGTAGAAATAAAACAAGATTACACTACAAAAATACAAATTCCGCCACCGGGTTTAGTAACAATAACACGAACAAGTATAGGTTACGGAAGTTTATATGTAATGCGTAACGGAAAACAAGAATGGGTTTATAATTTATCGCCTAATTTAACAAATGAAATGTTAAAATTACAACCGGGGCAATATAAAATTGTTTTTAGATTAAGAGCAATGAAACAATCTGATTTAACTATTGAAAAAGATTTTAAAGTAATTTCAAATGCATCGCAATTAATACGTTTGCATTAAAAATTTATACTCCAACGGAGTTAATAAAAGTAAAAAAGTAAAAGATGAAAAAGTACATTTCTACAGGAAATAAAGACACCAGATCAGGTTTTGGTGTAGGTTTATTGGAGGCAGGTAAAAAGAACGAAAATGTTGTGGCAATGTGTGCCGATTTAATAGGGTCGCTAAAAATGGACGCTTTTGTTGCTGAATTTCCTGAAAGGTTTTTTCAGGCAGGAATTGCCGAAGCTAATATGACCGGTGTTGCAGCCGGTATGACAATTGGAGGTAAAATACCATTTATTGGAACATTTGCAGCTTTTGCAACCGGACGTGTTTACGACCAAATTCGTCAGTCGGTAGCATATTCAAATAAAAATGTAAAAATTGCAGCTTCACATGCAGGCCTAACTCTTGGCGAAGATGGTGCAACTCATCAAATATTAGAAGATATTGGATTGATGAAAATGTTACCAAATATGGTGGTTATCAATCCTTGCGATTTTAACCAAACAAAAGCTGCAACAATAGCTGTAGCTGAATATGAAGGACCTGTATATTTACGTTTTGGAAGGCCTTCTGTTGCTAATTTCACACCTGAAAATCAAAAATTTGAAATTGGAAAAGCATTAATGCTTAACGAAGGTGCTGATGTAACAATTTTTGCAACAGGACATCTTGTTTGGGAAGCTATACAAGCAGGCGAAAAACTTGCAGAAAAAGGTATTGATGCAGAAATAATAAATATTCATACAATTAAACCTCTTGATGCTAAAGCAATTTTAAAATCGGTAAAGAAAACAAACTGTGTAGTTACAGCAGAAGAACATATGCTTAATGGTGGCATGGGCGATAGTATTGCTCAATTACTTTCAAGAAATTACCCTACACCTATAGAAATGATAGGCGTTAACGATACTTTTGGTGAAAGTGGAACACCTGCCCAATTACTTGAAAAATATGGCTTAAATGCCGAAAACATAATTAAAGCTGTTGAAAAGGTTATTGCACGAAAGTAGAATTACTGATAAATAGCGAATATATAACCTGAGATAATTATCTCGGGTTTTTTTATTACATTTACTTAAAAAATATATAGATGAAGCGCTACGATAAAATATTTGATTTAAATAAAAAATGGGTAGATAAAGTAACAAATAATAATCCCGAGTTTTTTCAAGAATTATCACAAGGTCAAAACCCCGATTATTTATATATTGGATGTTCTGACAGTAGAGTACCTGCAAACGAAGTTACAGGCTTAGATATAGGCGATTTATTTGTTCATAGAAATATAGCAAACCAAGTGCCTGCAAACGACTTAAGCTCTCACTCTATTATTCAATATGCAATTGATGTATTAGAAGTAAAACACATTGTTGTTTGCGGACATTATGGTTGTGGTGGTGTTCATGAAGCTATGCAACCACATTCTCATGGCGAATTAGATAACTGGTTGCGAAATATTAGAGATGTTTACCGTATGCATTTTGACGAGTTGAATAAGATTAAAGATGAAACAAAAAAATATGACCGCCTTGTTGAATTAAACGTAATTGAACAATGTGTAAATATAATTAAAACAAGTTTTTTACAACAAAGCTATTTAAAAAATAAAACTCCAATGGTACATGCTTGTGTTTGGGATATGCGTACAGGTTACCTTAAAGACCTCGATTTTAATTTTGAAGAACATTTAAAAGATGTTCAAAAAGTTTATAATTTAGAAAATGGGGAATAGATATACATACTTGCGTAATAAATGTGATAATATAAGTATTATTCTAACAACAGTTCAATATCAGAAACTGTAATTTTATTTGAAGTTTCGCCGTTAAGCAATGCATCGCTCATATCTAGTTTTTGTTTTTGCATATAAAGTATTTTTTCTTCAATTGTAGATTTTGTAATAAACTTATATACAAATACGTTTTTTGTTTGACCTATCCTGTGAGTACGGTCAATTGCCTGTTTTTCAACCAACGGATTCCACCATGGGTCTGTTATTAAAACATAATTTGCTTGAGTAATATTTAACCCATAACCACCTGCTTTTATCGATATTAAGAAAGGTTTTATTTTACTATTATTTTTATATTCTTCAACAATTTTTTGTCTATTATTATCGCTACCTGTAAGCATACTATACTCAATATTATTATCTTCGAAATACTGTTTATATAAGTTTAAATTTTTTACAAACGACGAAAAAATTAAAAATTTATCACCTTGAGCCATTAAATTTTCTATTAGATTAATTATGGTGTTAAATTTACCTGAATCATGTTCAAATTCTTGATTTATTAATTTGGGGTGAAGTACAATTTGTCGTAATCTATTTAGTACAGCAATAGCTTTTATATATTGATTATTCTTGTTTTTATTTGATAATAATTCGTTGCGTATAGCCGATTTTTCTTCTTCATATAATTTTTCTTGTTCTGGTTCTAAATTGCAATAAATTATTTGCTCAGATTTTTCAGGTAATTCTTTTGCTACATCTGTTTTTAATCGGCGTAAAATAAATGGCGACACAATTTGTTTTACCTCTTCAAGCTCAATAGCTGTGCTGTCTTTTCCAATTTTATCGATATACTCAGTTTTAAAATAACTTAAACTTCCTAATATATTGTGATTTAAAAAATTCATTTGCGACCATAAATCAACCAAACTATTTTCTATTGGAGTACCTGTTAGTGCAATTTTATAGGTTGAATTAAGTTGAGTTACTGCTAAATAATTTTTCGATAATGGATTCTTTATTACATGACTTTCGTCCAAAATAATATAACTAAACTCTGTTTTTTTAAGTATGTTTATATCTTGCCTAATAACGCCGTAAGTAGTTATAATAATATGCGAATTTTCAATTTTTTCATTGTATATTTCCTTTCTTTTATTACCATAATAAACAAAATAAATTAGTTCAGGTGCAAACTTATTTAGCTCTTCTTGCCAATTATAAATTAATGAACGTGGTACAATTAGCAATGCCGTATTCATAACTTTTTTTTCAATTTCTGTTACCGGATTATCAAATAACGAAAGTTGTACACCCTCTTTTTTTGAAATTACATTCTTATACGCTTTATCTTTGTTTTCGAAAAATTTTTGTAATACGGTTATTGTTTGTAATGTTTTGCCAAGCCCCATATCGTCAGCTAAACATATACCAAAACCATTTTGAGTTTTGCTGTAAATCCACTCAAAACCTTTTTTCTGATATTTTCTAAGTTTAGCTACTGTATTTTTTGGAAATTTAACGGGTTTGTTTGTTTCAAATTCGGCAATTTTTGCTTGTATATTTGCATCGGGAATAACAATTTTGTTGTTTTCTAAAATTGCAAAATTAGATTTGTTTAAAGTTGTTTTATTATTAATATTAGTATTTTTTGCAAAGTAAGAAAGCTCTGAAAACCATTCGTTTGGTATAATAGCAATACTACCATCAGGTAAGATATATTCTTTATTTTTGGTTAAAATGTTTTTGGTTAATTTTTTAAATGGTATTTCGTACTTGCCGAAAACTACTATTATTTCCAAGTCAAACCAGTCAAATTTATTTGTGTATTTCGATATAATTTGGGGTTTATCATAACAAATTTCATTTGTAAAAATTCTGTTTTTTATACTAAAACCCTGTTGTTTTAATTCATTAATTATTAAGGTTAGAAATTCGATAAACGAGTATTTATCATCTAAATTATCAATATAAAATCCATTATCTTTTTGTTCGAAACCATACTTTTTAAGAATACTATAAACACTTATTTCGTACCTATTATCTCGTTTAAAACTAATTAATTCGTAATTATTATTTGTTTTTTGTACTTCAACAAATGTAGTTTGTTTTATATAAAACGGAATGCTTTTATCGTTGTAATTAAACACCGGAATAGCAACAATTTTATTGTTTATAGTTTTTTCAATACTAAGTTCTGTTGTTATTTTCACCGACTTATTTATCAGCTTAAAACCTTTAATGTTATAATTGAAGTATTTAACAGTTTCTTTTACAAATTTTTCAAAAAAAACATCTTGTAATCTTGCTTCAACAACAATTTCCGTTTTGTTTAAAAAAGGTTTTAGTTTATTTCCATTAAATTTTGATTCTTCGTTAAAAAAAATGAGATTATTATTGTAAACAAACGTAGCCGGTTGATTGGTCAATATCAACAACTTATTATTTGGTAATGTAATTTGTTTATTGTTATAATATAATCGTAAGGTATAATGTAAGGTATTTTCTTTTCTCTCAAAATCAAATTCTACATCAGCATAATTATTAGAAATATTTATAAAGTCTTCTTCATATATTAATGATGAATTATCTTCTCGATAAAATAAATATGGCTTTTCTTGTTTAATTAATTTTATTATGTTAGTTAATCTTATTTCAACAGCATTCCTTACTCTTTGTTTAATTTGTTTATCCGCATTTTTTAGAAAAACCGCAGGTTTTAATTTTTTATTTTTATTATATTTATTGTTTAACGATAAAATATTGTATTCCTCTACATTTTGTACTATTTGTTTTATCCAATTGTGTTTTAATATTTCATATTTTGATAAATCGTTTATTTCAATAAGTTTGTAAATTTCATAAGCGTTTACATTTTCGTTATTAGATATTATATAAGGAATTATTATATTTCCTATATATTCATCTTTTTTTATAGCTAATGAAAAATGTAATGCCACTAATTTTATTTTTTAATCTATTTCAGTTTAACTCCCACATAGACATATAAAATATCATTATTTTATAACGAAAATTTATTAGTTTATAGCACGGAAATTTATTAAAAAACAAATATACTATTTTTTATAAAAAATATATTAATACAGTAAATGAATTAATACTTTCAATCTAGAACCAATTATTTCTAATATCAAGAAATAAAAAAGTTTATATAACATATTAATAACAATTAAGAATTATTTACATAAATATACTTACTATATATAAGTTTTATAACTTTCAATTATGCAATTTGATAAAAAATATATCAAAAAACTTACAACTAATTCTACAAACTCTTATAATCAACGGTATCAATAGTTTAAAATATTCATTTAAGAAATATTTTACGTAATTTTGACTTTTAATTTTTTAAAAAATAAAACAAAATATATTATGAGTTTAAGTTTAATTGGTAAAAATGTTGCAGTATCGGTTACATTAAAACTGAATCAAACATTTGCAATATTAAAAGAAAAAGGAGAACCCGTTATTCACCTTGGCGGTGGAGAGCCAAAATCTTTAGCACCTATTGACGCTATTACAGCAATTTCGTCGCATTTAAATTCCGGAGAAGTTCGTTACGCTCCGGTAGATGGAACTATTGATATGAAAAAAGCGATTATTAGATATACTCGCGAGCATTATGCTAGAGTAGTTGAGCCGGAAAATATTGTAGCTTCAAGCGGAGCAAAACAAGCTTTAATGGTTGCATTACAAGCAATTCTTGACCCACAAGATGAAGTTATTTTTCCAACACCATACTGGGTATCGTATCCTGAGATGGTAAAACTATGTGGTGCAATTCCTGTACCTGTAACTCCGGAAGATGGTACATTTACACCTCGCATGTCTGATATTAAACAAAATGTAACATCATACACAAAAGCGATTATTATAAACAGCCCTAATAATCCATCAGGTGCTATATACCCTGCAAGTTTTATTAAAGATATTGTTGAGTTTTGTGAGAAAAAAGGCATTTATTTAATTATGGATGATATTTATCACAAACTTGTTTATAATGGTGTTGAGGTAGCAAATCCATTCGATTACGTAAAAGACTTTAGTGACAACTCAAAACTGATAATAATTAACGGTGTATCAAAAGCTTATGCTATGACAGGTTTCCGTATTGGATGGGCGATTGCAAATAAAACATTAAGTTTTGCAATGGCTAATATTCAAGGTCATCAAACATCAGGACCCTCTGTACTTCTACAAAAAGCGGCAATTGGGGCAATAAATGGTGTGCAATCATCAACCGAAAGTTTAAGAATGACACTTGAAAATAACCGTAAAGTTCTTATTCAACAAATTAAAGCCTTCGATGGGTTACATTTATTAGAGCCAGACGGAACTTTTTATGCATTTGTAGATTTTTCGGCTTACGATAAAGATTCTACTCGCTTATCAAATTTCTTACTAGAAAAAGTTAGAGTACTTACAATGCCGGGTGTTGAGTTTGGTATGGAAGGATATTTACGTATTTCTTTCTGCGGTTCAACAAAAGATATTATTGAAGGAATTGAGCGTATTAAATGGGCTATTGACCCTAATTCGCCAAACGAATTATTTATTGGCGAAAGAAAATTAGTACGTGATTGGAATTAAATTTAGTTAAAGGTTATAGGTATATGGTTTTAAAGTTTCACAATAACTTTTTAACTTTTAACTTTTAACTTTCAACTTTTTAAACTAAAAGTTAAAGAATGAAATACTTAAAATTTGATACACCTGCACAAAAGCATACTACTACTTTTAAATCGAAATATGGTTTAAAAAATCATGGCTTAGTGCAGTTAGATACAGTATATTGGAATTTGCCAACTCCTGCTTTAGTCGAAGAAGCAGTTTTTAGAGGGGAAGGGAAACTAGTAGAAGGCGGAGCATTTCAAACTTATACAGGTAAGTGGACAGCTCGTGCAGCTAACGATAAATATTTTGTAAAAGAAGAAAGTACCGAAAAACAAATTGATTGGGGTGAGTATAATAAACCTATGACTCCTGAAAAATTTTCCGGTATATTTTCACGTTTACAAGCGTACTGGCAAGGTGAAGATTTATTTGTACAAGATGTTTATGCCGGTGCAGATGAAGAATTAAAATTACCAATTCGTGTAATTACAGATAAAGCGTGGAGTTCTCATTTTGTAAGAAACATGCTTATTGTAGAAAAGGATTTTGCAAAACTTAAAGAATTTGTGCCTGATTTTACAGTAATGGTTTCGCCATCATTTAAATTAGACCCACGTATTGACGGTACAAGAAGCAGTACTGCAATTATTATAAATTTTGCACAACGTACTGCAATTATAGCCGGTACCGAATATGCAGGCGAAATTAAGAAATCTATTTTTACAATTATGAATTTCTTAATGCCTTTGCAAGATACAATGTCTATGCACTGCTCGGCAAATGTTGGTAAAGATAATGATGTTGCTCTATTCTTCGGGCTATCAGGAACCGGAAAAACAACCTTGTCGGCCGACCCAAATCGCCGTTTAATTGGTGACGATGAGCATGGTTGGAACGATAGAGGAGTTTTTAACTACGAAGCAGGTTGTTATGCAAAAGCTATTCGCCTTTCGGCAGAAGCCGAACCCGAAATTCACGCATGTTCACATATGTTTGGTACAATTTTAGAAAACGTTACTTTCGATTTGCCTTCGCGTCAATTAGACTTAGATGATGAGAGCTTAACAGAAAATACACGTTTGTCATACCCTTTAGAATTTATACCTAATGCTGTACCGGAAATGCGTGTTGATTCGCAACCTACAAATATTATTTTCTTAACTGCCGATGCGCAAGGAGTAATGCCTCCTATCGCAAAATTAGATATGAACCAAGCTATATATCACTTTATTAGTGGTTACACCTCTAAAATAGGTGGAACCGAGCTAGGTTTAGGTATTGAACCGGAAATTACATTTTCTGCTTGTTTTGGAGCCCCATTTATGGTTCATCATCCATATTTTTATGCAAATTTATTAAAGCAAAAAGCATTAAAATCTAATGCGAATATTTGGTTAGTTAACACTGGCTGGGTAGGTGGTAAATTTGGTGTAGGAAAACGAATTTCTATTCGTCATACACGTAACATGCTTACTGCTGCTATGACAGGAGAACTCGATAAAGTTAAATACAGAAAAGATAAATTATTTGGTTTCAAAATTCCATTAACTTGTCCTAACGTACCTAACGATGTGTTTGAGCCAAGTAATGCTTGGGGAAATAAAGCTGAGTATTGGAAAAAATATGATGCTCTCGCTTCTCGATATATCGAAAACTTTAAGCTTTTTCAAGATGGAATTCCAAAAGAAATTCTTAAAGCAGGTGCTAAGCGTTTAAAAAAATAAAAACTTGCTTATCTAAAAAGCCCTTAAAGACAGTTCCTTAAGGGCTTTTTTTAGATTATGTAATAACTTATATTTTCTTATAGTAAAATGGCTATAATAAGTCATTTATTTACAGACTATTAAATCTTTACTGCGGTTTTATGTAAAATACCAATAACTTGCATTATATGTCTTCAAGCTAGACAGGCTTTTACTTTTCCAGTAGCTGAAAAATTATATATTATATAACAGTCTATTATACAAGATGTTTAATGAGTTAATTATCTAGTAGGTACAATATAGGTACAACAAATTAAAAATTTTCTTATTTTTTGTTAATTTAGAAATTTTCAAATGGCATTATGAGGTAAGTTGCGGTATTTAAGGGTATTGTATGATAATTATTTATTTTAAGCGTTAATAAATACTAATTAATATATATATTCGCAATATGTAAATATATAATAATAATGGACAAAAAAGTAAAAACATTTTCTGAAATTGCTGATGAATACGGTATTCATACAACAACTCTTCGTTTATGGATTAAACCTATTAAAGACT
>CAMZKE010000039.1 GCA_947311115.1 uncultured Bacteroidales bacterium
ATCTCAAGTCTCAAGTCTCAAGTCTCATGTCTCATGTCTCACATCTCAAGTCTCACATCTCAAGTCTCATGTCTCATGTCTCACATCTCAAGTCTCACATCTCAAGTTTCACATCTCAAGTCTCACATCTCGCATCTCAAGTCTCATATCTCACATCTCAAGTCTATTTAATAATAACCAGTTTTTCAATTTTTTCAACGGTCTCACCATCGTTAGATTTTACAGCTAATTTATAAATATATACACCTTTAGCTAATTGGTCTCCATAATCATCAAGCCCATTCCAATTTATTGGGTTACTTCTATAACCGGTGGTGGTCATGCTTGTTTGTAAAGTTTTTACTAGTTTTCCTGATATAGTAAAAATACTTATTGTAACATTTAGGTTTACATTTGGCATATTATGGTCGAAATAAAAATCGGTATTAGTAGAAAACGGATTAGGGTAATTATATATGTGTTTAAGTGCAAGGCTTACCGATTCGGCTACTACAAACTCAATATACTCTTCAGATGAGTTGTTGTAAACATCCCAAGCTTTTACTGATAAGCTGTGATTTCCCACAGGTAGTTTTGATAGTTGGTATCTTAAACTTCCTTTTTTGTAGTTATCGGTTTCCGATTCGTAAAACTCATTTAAATTAATACTATTTGATGTGTTTTTATCAATTATTGCGGAAATATCATGGCCAATGCCATTTCCTACAGTGTTTATACCGCTTTCATCAAATAAATCAGAAATAAGTATAGGTGTTTCGTTTGTTAATCCGCCATAAACGAAATTATTATCGTTTAAGAAAAGTGTAATATCAGGACCTTTATCGTCAATATCAGGATTATCGTTTGCTCCACCAATAATAATATCAGAGTTGTAACCACTAGCATCGTTTTCATTATTATATGCGTAGTAACTTATTTTTCCGTTACCATAGTTATATGCAATATCTTTAGGTACAATAAATGAGAATTTAAATTTCCCTTCTTTTACGGTTGCTTTACCTTTGAAAATTATATTTTTTTGAATAGAAAATACAAAAGGTTCTTTTCCTCCATTCCCAAGAGTTGTTACCGTTTTGTATTTGTCAAAAATTGTAGGATAAACAATACCGTTGTAATTTGATAATGCTTTATTAAAATTTATTACTTCTCCTTCTACTTCAATTTTAGTAAGTGCTTTAAGCGTGTCAATATTAGGTAAAGCTGTGTTATTTACTTTTGTTGTGATTACGTTATAATCTGCGTAAGGTAACTTTAGGGCAGGGTCTCCTAAAAGACTAAAGTTCCGTTTATTAGTTGATGTTCCTGCATTGTTTTTTGTAATTCTAACCAAATCACCAAATCTATAATTTCTGTTACCAAAAGTATGTTGATAAAAAGCTTCGTTTAGAATAAAATTTTGTGATGCATATACTAAACGAGTAGTCGTTAGCATAGCTATTCCTCCACCATTAGGGTTTAAAAATACATATTCGCCTGCTGAAATTCTTGTGTTATCATCCCATCTGCTAAATTCGCACGTTGCAGTAATAAATAGAGGTAAAGTTTTAAAGTTTTTCCATGAATTAATTTCATTTATCGATAAAATTCTTTCGTGGGCAAGTCCTAATTCGTTTCCATGACCTGTATAGTTAATAATTAAAGCACCTTTTTCCATTGTATTGCTAAAAGCTTTATTCACATCGGGGTATCTGTCTCCTGCGGGTGTAGATACTTCTTCGTATGCATCAAGATAAATTTTATTAAGATTATATACAGGTTCGTTTGTTTTAACTATATCACTTAAATCGTCAGCCTGTTCCATGTGTAATTTATTGTCTTCGTCATCAGCAATAAATGCAATTTCGTTTCTCCAATTTCCAAAAGAACTTTTATCTATATATTGTTTAATTTTATTTATTATACCTGCTGATTGTGAAGCACTGTTTACGGGTATTCTACCAATTCCAACGTCAACTAAACCTGATGTAACACTTTCTCCATCATCTAAAAGTCCATAAAAATCGTCGCTAACGTATGAGCCTGTGCTGTTTAACGATTCTTGACTTTGATATGTTAAAATATAATTTGTATTTCCTGAGCTTATTGGTGTTTTATTGTCATAAGAACCATCTCCATATAGTAATAAATATTTAGGGTAGGTTTTATTAGACCTATCGTAAAGCATTTTAATAAAATTTCTAATAGCACTTATATCCGGTTTGCCCGATGAAAACTCGTTATATATTTGAGTAGGATTAATAACTTTTACCGATAGATTGTCTTCTACAGAGTGTAAATTTGCAAGAGTATTAGCGTCTGAATTGAAATTTGGGTGAGCAATTATTATCATATCTATATTTCCAAGAGCATGAAGGTTTTGATTTTGCACAGGAGCAAAGCTGTTTGGCGTTTTGTAATTACCATTAAAAACTATAAATTCTCGTAGAGTATCTGAGTTTACAACAAAATTTGCATTACTACCGTTAATGTTATAAATAATATTTTGTGGCTTGTAAATATTAGTTACCTCCCAAATTTTATTATTACTTGACATGCTTGATAAGTTGTATTTTGTAATTCTACCAACTCCAACTGTTGAAATATTTCTAAATAACATATTTCCTGAAAATATTAGTTTGCGTTTGGTATTTACTTCAATATAATCTAACCAAGCTTCGCTTTTCATATCGCTTGAAGAGCTATTATATGTTATATCTAAGTTAATTGCAGAATTTCCAGTTGTAAATGCCCAAGTGAAGTTAGATTTTTTCGCATAAATATAACCACTACTACTAGTCGAAGAAATACTAACGGTTTTGCTTAAGCTTCCAAATTTTAATTTAAAATTACTTAATTGTGACGATTTTCCAACAAAAACACCCGTTACTGTAGTTGTAGCAGATGCATCAATATTTGAAAAATCAAAATTTATTTTGTAGTTATTATACGTGGGGATAAAATGCTCTCCAACAAACATTTTTCCTGATCTTATAAGGTTTGTACTTTCTAGTTCGTGAAATTTAAAATCGTTAAAATTTGAAACTTCATCTGTAGCATCGCTCTCCGGTAACGTATTTATGCTTTGTATTTCGGTAGGTGCTCCTGACGTAATATAGTAATAGTTTGTATTACTATAATTATGTAGAGAATGTTTAAATGTGTTAGTTGTATAGTTGGGTGTCCAATTGTTTGGACCTTTTGCAAAAAACAAAATATAATCACCCGAATTAAAAATGCCATCAGAACCTTTATGTATTTCGATAGCTACCTCTTTTAAATCGTCAGAAGTTACATTGTGAAAAATTTCAGGCAAAACTGCATTATAATTTGTAAAGACCTTAACGCCGCTTTTATCAGTTACTCCATAAGTAGATAATTCGTCATAAGTAATTTTATAAATACCGTTACTTTTAATACCAACTTTTATCCATGTTCCTGATGCTAAAACCGAATTGTTAGCATAAATATGAGATTTATTTTTATTTACCGAGCTTGCAGTTTCTTTATACGTAATTTCAAAAGAAGATATTTTTTTTATTTCACCTGAATTTGTTCTTATTATAGGAATAAAACTTATAATCAGATAATCTTTATTTTTTGCACTCTCTATTGACTGTTTTATTTTTAATTTACTAATAAGTATTTTTTCTAAAAGCTTTTTCTCTTCTTTAGTTAATGGAAGATAATTGATATTAGCCATTCTTATTTCAGATACTTCGGTATTTGTTGCTATTTTTATCTTTTTTTGATACATAGGGATTATATCACCAGCTTTTTGAAAAACAGCTCTTTGAAAGTTAAAATGAATTAATTGTGTTTCATTTTGGCTAATTTTTGATGGCGTTTTCCATAAGATAGTATCTTGAATATTTTGAGAATATACAATAATGTAGTTCAGTATAATAAATGAAATAAATGCAAATTTCTTCATGGCAAATTAAAAAATTGTTTAAAAGTACAAATTTATTAACGTACATAACATTATATTATTGTAAAAAATAAATCTTATTAAATATTTAATAAATAATTAATATCAAGTATAAAAAGTTATTTATAAGTGATATTTAATTGTTTGTGTTAATTATTGTTAAAAGAAAAATGCATTATTGATGTAATTTTAGACTGATTTATTTTTAATTACTAATAATTTATATTATTATTGTACTTTAATTATAGAGGGATAGAGCAATATATCCTAAAATAATTTGTATAATTGTACTGAGAAGTGGTTAATATTATAAAACATGGTTAAAAAAATATTACTTTTAGTAGTTATTATAGTGTTTACAAAGTCGTTTGTTAATGCTCAAGACCCTATGTTTACACAATTTTATGCAAATAAGCTGTATTTAAACCCAGCTTTTGCAGGAAGTGAAAAATGCGGAAGGGTTCAACTTAACTATAGAAATCAATGGCCTAAATTAGGGCAAACTTATGTGACTTATGCAGCGTCTTACGACCAGTATGTTAGTATGTTGAATATTGGAATGGGAGCACAATTTATGCAAGATATACAAGCTGATGGTGCCGTTAAAACAACAAGTATTCATACAATGTACACTTATAAAGTGTCGGTAAATAGAAATTTATCAATTGTTGGGGGGCTTGAAGTTTCGTATTATCAAAAGACCTTAAATATGGATTATATTTTTCCGGATATGCTACATCCTGTTTATGGTGCAATATTTCCAACAAGAGAAACCTCAGTTTATACAGATAATAAAAAAGGTTTTTTTGATTTTTCTGCAGGTGCAATAATGTTTAACAGAATACACACTTTTGGTATTGCTGTAAATCATTTAACACAGCCTTCCGAATCGTTTAGAAATAGTAGTGATGCGGTACTTCCAAGAAAACTTACGGTTCATTATGGAACTCAAATTCCAATACGAATGAAAGGTGTTAAAAAAGGAGAAATGTATTTATCTCCACAAGTTGTATATCAAAGACAAAGAGATTTTGAGCAATTTAATTACGGAGTTTATTTTAGTAGAAAATCAATAGTAGCTGGTTTGTGGTTACGTCAAAACTTTAAGTTTCATTACGATTCTTTTGTTATGGTAATTGGTTTTATACAATCAAAGTTTAGAATAGCATATAGTTACGATTTAACAGTTTCGAAACTAAGGAATCAAACATTAGGTGCACACGAGATATCGGCTGGTTATACTTTCCCTTGCCGTCAAAAAAGAAAGAAGTTTAGGGCAATAAGTTGTCCATCGTTTTAGTTATATATAGTAACGTAAATAAAATTAATGATGAAATACGGACTTAAATTTATAGGTTTTTTAATAATGGGAGTAATATTATTTACTTCTTGCGAGAAAACAATATCGAATTCTACAGGTTGGAATTATAACGATGAAGAAAACGGAGGTTTTGAATATGTTTTTTACGATGAACAAGAAACAGGACCAGGTCTTGTAATGATTGAAGGTGGTACCTTTTCAATGGGAGCTGTAGAACAAGATGTTTTATACGATTGGAATAATGTTCCTAGAAGAATAACAGTTTCTTCTTTTTATATGGATATGTATGAAGTTAGAAATGTGGATTACAGAGAATACCTTTATTGGTTACAAAGAGTATATCTTTCTTATCCTGAAATATACCATCAAGCACTTCCAGATACACTAGTTTGGAGAAGTAAATTGGCATATATGGAGCCTTACGTTGAATTGTATTTCAGACATCCTGCATACCAAGAGTATCCTGTGGTTGGTGTAAACTGGAAACAAGCAGAAGATTTTTGTAAGTGGAGAACTGACCGTGTGAACGAGATGATAATGGTTCGTGAAGGATTTTTATTTTGGGATACTGAGCAAAGTGAAGAGGAGAATTTTAATACTGAAGCATATTTAGCAGGTCAGTATGATGGTGCTGTTAAGCAGCTTATGATGGACTATAACCCAAACAATCCTGAACGTAAAGTTAGAATGGAAGACGGCATATTATTGCCAAAGTACAGACTTCCTACTGAAGCTGAATGGGAATTTGCTGCGTTAGCATATAAAGGAAATATGTTTGCGCAGGAACGTGTTTATCACCAAAGAGTTTATCCATGGAATGGTCATTATATTAGAGTTGATGATAGAAGTGGTTTTGCTGCGGAGGATGTTGGACAAATAAGAGCTAATATGGTTCGTGGTCGTGGTGATTATATGGGTATGGCAGATGCCTTAAACGACAAAGCTGATATTACTTCAGCTGTATTTGCATATTGGCCTAACGATTACGGATTGTACGCAATGGCAGGAAACGTAAACGAATGGGTAATGGATGTTTATCGTAAAATGACTCTTGAAGATTTTGATGAATTTAGAGGGTTTAGAGGTAATGATTATAAAACTCAAGTAAGAGATGAAGAGGGGCTTATTGCTGAAAAAGATACCCTTGGACATATACAGTGGAGAGAAGTTAATGATGAAGAAGCCTTTAATAGAAGAAACTATAATACCGCAGATAATAAAAACTTTTTAGATGGTGATTTAGAGTCTAGTATTGATTATTTATCAGAAGAAGGAAACAGAAGTGTTAAAAATTCACACAGAATGTATGAAGAAGGTGAAGAAGGAACTAAGCAATATAGAGATGAAAATGGTAATGTGAGTTTTCCTGATAAATATGTAGATGGAGCAGCACCAACCTATAGAGGAAAAAAAGATATGCAATCGATGGTTGATAACAGAGCACGTGTATATAAAGGCGGAGGATGGAAAGATAGAGCATATTGGACAAGTCCTGGTTCTCGTAGATTCCTAGATGAAATGCAAAGTAGAGAAGATTTAGGTTTTAGATGTGCTATGCATAGAGTCGGAGGGTCATCTTCTCAAAACTAAACGAACTAAATAAAAAAAAATAAAAAAAAGGTCTTATTGAGACCTTTTTTTATTTTGTAAATTAAGGTTTAATAACAATATATTTACAAAAGTGCACTGAAAGATATAATTAATCCGAACTATTCGTGCGTTTTTCTTTATCTTAGCCCTGATTATTTTTTCTGAGACAAGGCGAAAAAACATTCTACTTGAATATTGCAAATGGTTTGCAACGAAGTATAAGGAAAAGAAAAATGTATATCAAAAAAAAACTTATTACCTAAATTTGGGTAATTTGCATTTTATGTTATTTGCTTGGTTTTAAATAAATCAAATTCATTTTTGTTAAATTATATGAATAATACTATCTAAGTTTTTAATTTCTTCTTTTTAGCAGCAGGAAATAAGACATTGTTTAATATTAATCTGTAACCCGGTGAGTTAGGGTGTAAGTTGAGTTCTGTAGGTTTATCGTAAACAAAATGGCGGTAATCTTCGGGGTCATGACCACCATAGAATGTCCAAGTACCTTTACCTAATGTTCCATGAATATACCTTGCTTCATTTGCCGATTTGTTTTCACCCATTATTAATACATTAGATTTAATCACATTTTTATTAAATGCAGTTGTTTGCCCCATAAAACCTTTAACTAAGTTTGTGTGGTTTTGGCAAAGCATAGTAGGTATTGGGTCCCATTTTGCAGAAAATTCAAAAAGTGAAAAATAATCGTTTTCTTTAGTTACTTTTCTTGTTTTCGAAACATCAATATTTGAATATTCGTATTCGTACGGATTTTTCACTATTTTAAAATCTTTAAATGCAAGAGTTTTTGAAAAATCTAATTTTTCTTGTGCTTGAGGGTCAATAGCATCATAATCGAACTCAGCAGTGCATATATCAACATTTTCTGCAGCAAGAGCTATGTCGTATGAGTCAGTAGCAGAGCACATTGCAAATAAAAAACCACCATTAAAAATATATGCTTTAAGAGTTTTTGCAACTGCTAGTTTTAATTGCGAAACTTTTTTAAAACCATATTTTTGAGCAACAGCTTCGTTTGTTCTAACTTGTTCTCTGTACCAAGGTGTATTATGGTATGCTCCATAAAATTTTCCATATTGCCCTGTGAAATCTTCATGATGCAAGTGCACCCAATCGTAATTTTTGAGTTTGCCATCAAGAATTTCAGAATCGTAAATTACATCATAAGGAATTTCGGCATAAGTAAGTACCAATGTAACAGCATCGTCCCAAGGTTGTTTGTTTTTTGGTGAATATACGGCAATTTTTGGTGCTTTTTCTAGTTTAACAGCATCCATGTTTACATCGTTTTGCGATATTTTATTCAAAATTTGTGCAACTTGTACATCAGCAATAATTTCGTACGAAACACCTCGAATAATACATTCGTTTTCAATGTCTGTATTATTTTGTATTAAAAAACTTCCTCCTTTATAATTTAATAACCATTTAACTTCAATATTATTTTGTAAGGTCCAAAAAGCAATCCCATAGGCTTTTAAATGGTCTTTCTGAGTGTTGTCCATAGGTATAAGTATAGAAGAACTATAAATACTAAGATTTAATATAACAAAAACAAAAAGGAGTAATTTATTCATAAATAATTTTTTTATAAAATTACATATATAACAAGCTAAATAAAAAAATATTTTACTAAAAAATACTTAAAACTTAAATAATAAATATTTACTTTGTAGATATGGAAAAAAAGTGGGTAATTAAAGCACCGGGTAACACCGAAAAAATTGATAAATTAGCGAGAGAGCTGAGTATCAGTAAAACTCTTGCAAATTTGTTGGTGTATAGAAATATTTCCACTTTCGACGAGGCTAAACATTTTTTTAGACCGTCATTAAACGATTTACACGACCCTTTTATTATGAAAGGTATGAGTCAAGCCGTTAATAGATTGAATACTGCAATTAAGAATAACGAGAAAATTTTAGTATATGGAGATTACGATGTTGACGGTACAACATCGGTAGCTCTTGTGTATTCATATCTTAGTAAATATCATGGCGATATAGATTATTATGTGCCTGATAGATATGAGGAAGGTTACGGAATTTCTTATAAAAGTATAGAGTACGCAAAAGAAAAAAATCAGACATTAATAATAGCTTTAGACTGTGGTATAAAAGCAAATGAAAAAATAGCCTATGCTAAAAAAATAGGTATTGATTATATTATTTGCGATCATCATCTTCCCGGTAATGAAATACCTGATGCAGCTGCCGTTTTAGATCCAAAACAAGATGATTGTAAATATCCATACAAAGGTTTATCCGGTTGTGGTGTTGGTTTTAAATTTATGCAAGCTTTTTCGGTAGTAAATAATATTGCAGCAACCGAGATTTACGATTTACTCGATTTAGTTGCAGTAAGTATTGCTTCAGATATTGTGCCTCTTACAGGAGAAAATAGAGTGCTTGCATATTATGGCTTGAAAAAAATTAATACTAATGCAACTCATGGTATAAGAGCCTTACGCGATGTTTCAGGTACTTTAAAAACAGATATAACAATAAGCGATATAGTTTTTAAAATTGGTCCTAGAATTAATGCTGCAGGTAGAATAGACTCTGCAAGAAACGCGGTAGATTTATTAGTAACAAAAAATTATACCGATGCAGAGTTATTAGCAAATAAAATAGATTCTATAAATACTGCAAGGCAAGAAATTGACCACGACATAACTGAATCTGCCTTAAATACAATCGCATCATCAGAAGAATTAATAAATAAAAAAACTACTGTTTTATATAATCCTGAATGGAGTAAGGGGGTTATTGGTATTGTTGCATCTCGTTTAACCGAAACATATTATCGTCCTACTGTTATTTTAACAAAATCTGATGAGGGTATGATTTCAGGTTCAGCACGGTCGGTAATGGGGTATAACCTTTATGAAGCTGTTGATGCTTGTAGTCATTTACTTGAAGGTTTCGGAGGGCATATGTATGCAGCAGGTTTAACTTTAAAAGAAGAAAATTTAGAAAAATTTACCCAATGTTTTGAAAAATACGTGTCAGAAACAATTACAGATGAACAACTTGTTCCGCAAATTATTGTTGATAGTATTGTCGATTTAGATGAGATTGACGAAAAATTTTATAGAATATTAAAACAGTTTGCACCTTTTGGTCCTGATAATATGCGACCTATTTTTGTAAGTAGAGATGTTAAAGATACCGGTTATAGTAAAGTTGTTGGTAAAGACGAAACGCATTTAAAAGTAAATATTAAACAAAACAACAAAGTTTTTAATGGTATTGCTTTTGGTATGGCTGATAAATATAAGTTAATTGCCGATAAAACTCCTTTTGATATTTGCTTTAATATAGACGAAAATAATTTTATGGGACGTACAACTTTACAGCTTAGTGTTAAGGATATTAAGAAAGATTAAGAAATTAGAATGTTTTTATTAGAAATAAGTGTAATTTATCATTTTACCAATCAATTATTATTCATACATTTGCCGAAAATTTTAATAAATGATAGAAAAGAATAAAGTTGTAACTCTCAACTACAAATTAACAGAGGCTGGAAAATCGGAAGAAATTGAATCAACTTATGGTGGTCAACCATTAATGTTTATCTATGAAACAGGAAGTATGCTTCCTAAATTTGAAGAAAACTTAAAGGGGTTAAAACAAGGTGATAAATTTAATTTTGTATTAAAAGCTGCAGATGCTTATGGCGAAGTTATTGAAAGTGCAGTAACTGAAATTCCTAAAACTGCATTTAGTCAAGATGGCAAAGTTGACGAAAGTATAATGGTGTTAGGGAAAGTTTTACCTATGCAAGATAAAGATGGAAATCGTTTTGATGGTATAATTGTTGAAATTAACGACGATTCAATTAAAATGGATTTTAATCACCCTTTAGCTGGTTTTGATTTGAATTTTGATGGTGAAATTACAGAAGTTAGAGATGCTACTGAATTGGAGTTAGAACATGGACATTTACATCCGGAAGGTGATGAACACGCTCATGAACATCATCACGATGATGACCACGAGTGTACAGGTTGTGGAGCTCACTAAAAACAATATAAAAAATGCAACTGAAAGTTGCATTTTTTATATATTCTAAATTTTAATCTGTTTGGGTTTAATTCCCCGTCCCTTGGGACGTATAAAAGAATAGAATTCCAAAACAATACCTCGTCCGCTTGCGGCGAGGAGATTCATTAATAAACATGATAAAATTATACGGTAAAACATTAAGCGAATTACAGGAAATTGTTGCAGAATTTAATTTGCCAAAATTTACTGCAAAACAAATAGCTGATTGGTTATATAGCAAACATATAACTGCAATTAGCGATATGACTAATTTATCGAAAAAAGCAAGAGAATTATTAGAAAACAATTATGAAGTTGGATTAATAAAACCTATAACAGAATCGGTTTCAAATGATGGCACAAAAAAATATTTATTTAAAATTGATGATTTAAAATTTATTGAAACAGCATATATTCCTGAAAAGGAAAGAGCAACAGTTTGTGTGTCGTCGCAAGTAGGTTGTAAAATGAATTGTTTGTTTTGTTCAACCGGAAAGCAAGGTTTTCAAGCAAATTTATCAACAAATCAAATATTAAACCAACTGCAAAGTTTACCTGATTTCGATAAAATAACAAACATTGTATATATGGGAATGGGAGAGCCATTCGATAATTTAGATAATGTATTAAAGAGTTTAGAAATACTTACTTCAGAATGGGGTTATGCAATGAGCCCAAAACGTATAACAGTTTCAACAATAGGTGTTATACCTGCAATGAAACGTTTTTTAGATGAATCAAAAGTACATTTAGCTGTAAGTTTACATTCGCCTTACGATGAGGAACGCCAGAAGTTAATGCCTGTTCAGAAAAAATATAAATTAGAAGATGTTCTTGCCGAAATTAAATCTTTTGAATTTAATCGCCAACGTAGAGTATCGTTCGAATATATTGTATTTAAAGGTTTAAACGATTCAAAAAAGCATGCTCAAGAATTAGCACGAATATTAAAAGGAATAAAATGTAGAATCAACTTGATACGATACCATAGTGTACCGGGAGTACCTCTAGAAACAACCGATGAAAATGTATTATTACAATTTCAAAACGAATTAAAGGCAAAAGGAATTGTTACTACAATACGTGCTTCTCGCGGTCAAGACATTGATGCCGCTTGTGGTTTGTTATCCACAAAGCAATTGCTTAAATAATAATGTTTTAAACTGTTTGGGATTAATTTATATTATATTCCGGATTATTCCATGATGATAGATTGTTGCTTGTAGCGTGAAGATTTATTTCTACAAATTCAAATTAGTTTATAAAATATATAAACTGCTACAACTTTTTACTTAATTTCGTAGTCTGTTGTACAAATAAAAAATACTATGAAAACAAAAGTTTTATTATTCCCTTTTATTATTTTATTAGGAGTTTATTTTCTGATAAACAAAAAAACAACTAATTATTCTGAGTTTTTAAAAACAGAATATAAAAAAATAAAATCGTTTGATAAACCTGATATTTCAGGCTTTAGAGACTTTTTAATGACACAAGACCCGGAATTACAGCGTGTACCATTAGAGAGGTTACCTAGAGCGTTTAAGGCTAAACAAAACACATCACAATTAAAAAGTGCAAATTCATTAAATTGGAATAATACAGAAACAACAATGGGAGGGCGTACTCGCGATTTAATGTACGACCCAACCGATGCAACTCATAAAAAAGTATGGGCGTGTAGTGTAACAGGAGGATTGTGGTATAATACCGATATTACAAATTCTGCAACTCAATGGCAACCTGTAAGCGATAATTGGATATCGATGGCAACAACAAATATTTGTTACGACCCAAATAATACATCAACATTTTATGTAGGTACAGGCGAGCCTGAAACAGCTATTCATATTTACAGAGAATCGTCGGGGCGAGGTGTTGGTGTTTATAAAACAACCGATGCAGGTCAAACTTGGGCATTATTGCCATCAACATCAGGTTTTACGTATGTTTCTGATATTGAGGTTAGAAACGAGAACGGAACAAGTGTAATATATTGTGCAGTTATGTCAGGTGAGTATAAAGGAGGAACTTTTCAGGCAACTCCTACTGACGGTTTGTATCGCTCGGCAGATGATGGCTCTACTTGGACACAAGTTTTACCAAATATTGCAGGCGAAACAGTTCCTTATGCTCCTTCTGATATTGAAATTGCAGATAATGGAACAATTTATATTGGTACAACAAGTAACCTTAACGGAGATGGTGCTGCATGTATTCTCCAATCGACAACAGGATTGGCAGGTAGTTGGTCGGTTAATACTGATTATAGAAATGCAATTTTAGCTGATACAGAATTTAATATTCCCGGTAGAGTTGAACTTTCTGCCTCAAAAACTGACCCTGCAACTGTTTATGCAATTATTGGTGGGGGCTCAAACACTGAACTTGTTGAGAATTTTGGAACTTTTAAAGGTAAATATATTGTTAAAACTACAAACTCCGGTGCAACTTGGAATTATATAAATATGCCTGATGATGATAATAGTGGTAGAAATTGGGCATATCTATCATGGCATGCATTTACAGTACAAGTTTCACCTGATGATGCTGATGTTGTGTATATTGGTGGGTTAGATATTCATAAAACTGTTAACGGTGGTGCAAGTTGGATTAAAGTTTCCGATTGGGTATTAATGTATTATGGTGGTGGCGATGAGTTTGTGCATGGCGATATTCATCATATTGCTTATAATCCTGCAATAACTGATGAATTTATAGTTTCTACCGATGGTGGTGTATTTTATACTTCAAGTGCAAATTCGACACCTGTTTTTGTTCCAAAAAATAATGCTTATAATACCTTTCAGTTTTATTCTTGTGGAGTAAGTTACCAAGCTGCGGATAATAGATATACCGGTGGTTTGCAAGATAATGGTACTTTCTATTATAGCGGACACCCGTACGAATTAAACGATATGGTACAGGGAGGCGATGGTGCGTTTACTATTTGGGATAAAAATGATGACAGTTTTATTTCATCAACTTATGATAATTCAATGGTGATGTTTTATGATGGTGGTTATACTCAAATTAACGACTATACTTGTGGCACATTTATTAGTCCTTTCGATTTTGATAGCGATGATAAAGTTATATATTCTAATGCAATTACTTTTACTGGCGATTATTCTGACCAAATTTTTAAGGTAACAGGTTTGCCAACAACACATAATGATGAGTTTGTTAATGTAAATACAGGTACACAAACGCCATTTTCTGCTGTGCGTTATACAAAAACAAATGCAAATATTCATACTTTATTGGTTGGTAATTATACAGGTGAAATATTTAAAATAAATAATATTAATGCTGTGCCAAATACTTCACAAATTGATAATGGACAGTTACCCAATGCTTATGTTTCTTGCATACAAACAAGTAAAAATGCTGATACGATTTTGGTAACATTATCAAATTACGGGGTACAATCGGTATGGCAAACATTTAATGGTGGCGGAGTTTGGACTGATATTTCCGGTAATTTACCTGATATGCCAATACGTTGGGCAATTTATCATCCACAAAATAAAAAGCAAATAATGTTGGCTACTGAAACAGGTATTTGGATAACCGATAACGCACAAGCTACTAACGTAGTTTGGACAGCTGAAAATAATTTTCCTAATGTAAGAGTTGATATGTTAAGTATTAGACCTGCCGATAATTTCTTGGTAGTAGCTACTCATGGGCGTGGAATGTACACATCTACTTGGGATTTTGTGTCTAATGTTAAAGAGGTTAAATCGGTAATAAATAATAACGATTTAGTAGTTTATCCTAACCCTACAAAAGACTTTATTAATTTAAAATTGATAAAGTCTGATATTGTTAATGTTAAACTGTATTCTTCAAATGGAGTATTAATTAATGAGTTTTTAAATCCTAATTTAATAGATGTATCTGGTTATAAACAAGGACAATATATTATAAAAGTTACTGATAATACAAATGGCGTTTATACAAAAACATTTATTAAAAACTAAAAATAAAAAAAGGAGTGTTTTTTAAACACTCCTTTTAACTAACTAATCAACTAACTAACCAAATATTATTTTGTAAGAGCTTTCATTGTGTCTTCAATATCGCCAGGTGTACTCATTATTTTAGAAAATTCTCCCATTGTAAGTTCCGGCCAATACATTGCAAAACGGAATCTTCCATGTAAAATAGTTGCTTTGTTTCCTTCAACAACAATTTCGTAAGGCATAGCTGCTAAATGTTTTTCTCCAATTTTAGGTAAAAAATTAGCCTCGCCTGTTTCTTTATTTAAAAGAGCAACACCATAAACCGCTTTTTTTAAGCTTTTATACTCTAATTTATATACCATTTTTGTGTTTCCTTTTTTTAGTTTAAGGTTTTTCTTTATAGTTGCAATAGCCTCGTCAAACGAGTTAAACTCTTTTAATTCTACAGGGTCATCAAAATATGGCATACCCATCATATAATGATATTTTTGTAATTTAGATTCTTTAATTTTGCCTCCAAAATCGGTTAATTTACCACTAACAGATTTAAAAACTTTTACGGCCTTTGCTGTTACTTTGTCTAAATCAGCTTTATGTTTGTTGTACCCTGTTCGTAAATATCCTAAAAATAAATATTTAGGGTTTAAAGCCGTTACATTTACTTTTCCGCTTTTTAAGGTAAATGCTACTCTTAAATTTGCTGCAAGAATACCTCTATCTGCAACTCTTAAACAGGCACGTTGTAAATCTTTCGATGTGAATGTTAGTACATAAGTGCTTGTTTTTCCGCTAACACTATAGCCACCTGTTACAATAAAGCTGTTTGCTTTTAACTGAGTTTTTAGTTTTTCTTTAACCGTTTTTATGCTTCCGGCAACTGTTCCACAGTCGTAAAATGGTTGAATTTCTTGCGATGATAAAAATCCAATAATTGTTAATTGGGCAAAAATTAATAGAACAATTCGTTTCATTTTTTTAAGTTTTAAATTATACATCTAAATTATTGTATATCTACATACTTAAAAATGATATTTGTCAAGGTTTAAACTTGTTCTAAAACATATTTACCAAAGTTCAAAAATTGGTTTTCCTGAATATCCATTTGGAAATGAAATATTTAAAAGCGATGAAATTGTTGGTGCAATATCTGTTATATCAATATCACGAAGGATTGTTTTGTGTTTAATTTTCCAGCCATACCAAATTAAAGGTACGTGGGTGTCGTATGTATATGGCGAGTTTGAATATGTTGAAAATCTAACATCTTCAATATATCCGGGTTTTAAATTTATCATTATATCGCCAGAACGTTTCTGATTAAATGAGTTTTGCATTTTTGCAAAAATCCCATCAGAAAAATTAGTTTGCATCATTTGGTCAGCAGTTATTGCATTTGCAACAGCATCAAATTGTAATAAAAAAGATGCCGCTTTTTTTTGTACATCACTTAAGGATAATTGAGAATCTTCAATTAAATTATGATTTAAATATATTTGTTGGTCGGTATATGCCGTAACCCATTCTCCTTCGCCATAAATAGCATTTAAATAACTTTTTAAAAGGGCTAAAGAGTATAGTGCGTTAAATTTACCGGCAGGAATTCTCATTTCTTTCATATATTGAGGTATTTCGGCAACACCATGGTTCGATGTTAAAAATATAAGTGTATTTTCTTTGCCAACAAATTCATCAATAAAAGTTAAAAAGTGGGTTAATTCTTTGTCTATTCTTAAATATGTATCTTCAATTTCAACAGACATTGGACCAAATTTCTGTCCAATATTTTCGGTTGCAGAAAACGAAATTGCAATAAAATCGGTATGGTCGTCTTTACCCAAGTTTTCGTTAACAATTGTAGAAATAGCAAAATCTTTTGTGAAGTTGTTTCCAAAAGGTATATCTTTTAGAATGCTGTAATTTTTATTTTTATTTTCAATATTTGAAATTTCTGCTAAATTATATGGGAAAACGTTTTGTCGTTTTTTACCTATTCCATATTCGTACTCTGTACTATCGTTTCTACTACTTGTATAGTTTTCAATAGGTAAAAGAGTGTTCCATGTTTTGTTTAAATATGTTTCGTGAAATAATTTACTATTGAATGTTTTTACCCAAGTAGGTAAACTGTCTTTGTAATAATAATCTGATGTTATCCAATTACCACTTTCATCATCCCACCAGAAACAGCCGTTAGCTAAGTGTCCGCCACCTAATACTGCCGAGCGTTCGTCCATAGAAATACTAAATGTTTTAGAAAGTTTGTCTGATTTTCGTATTTCATCTCCAACAGTAGTTGTTAGCAGATTTTTAGGTGAACATCTTCCTAATTTTGTGTTAGCGCCTATGGTATTTCTTGTTTTGTCGTAAACAGCTTTTTTTTCTCTATTGCTTAGTGTTGTGTACCAGTCATTTGCTACAATACCATGTACAGATGGGGTAGTTCCTGTATATATTGATGCAATACCCGGTGCTGTTTGGGTAAACATATAGTTTAAGTTAGTGTTTTTGCAAAAAGTACCTTCATTTATTAATCGTTTAAAACCTTTTTTCTGAAATTTGTTCCAAAAACGATTAAGGTATTCATATCGCATCTGTTCAACTACAATGCCAATAATAAGTTTGGGTTTTTCGTTTGGGATTTTTCGCTTGTGTTGCGAAAACATTTGATTAGCAGTTAGTATTATAATTAAAACTATTATTATTTTTTGCATCTATTTTACGGTTTAATATATAAACAAAAATATGCTTTATAAGATTATATTAATATGTATTTGGTCTGTTTTTGTTAACAAAACAATGTTTATAGCTACTGGTATTTAGCTATAAAAAAAGCCCGATTATTATCGAGCTTTTAAATTATTATTAAATTATATTATTTTTCAATATCAATAAGCTCTACTTCAAATATAAGAGTAGCATAAGGTTTGATACTTCCACCTGCACCTCTTTCGCCATAAGCAAGGTTATAAGGAATGTATAATTTGTACTTAGCTCCGGGGCTCATTAATTGAAGTGCTTCTGTCCATCCTTTAATTACTTGAGTTACACCAAAAGTAATAGGCTCGCCTCTTTCTACAGAACTATCAAATACAGTGCCATCAATTAAAGTACCATGGTAATGCACTTTTACTTTATCGTTAAGTGTTGGATGAACACCATTTCCTTCTTTTATTACTTCGTATTGTAAACCACTTTTTGTAGTTATTACACCTTTACGTTTGCCGTTTTCTTCTAAGAATTTTTTACCTTCTTCAATTAAAGGTGCATTTTGTTTTTCTTTAGCTTTGGCAAAATACGATTGAATAATTTGTTTAGATGTATTTGCATCAATTTGAGACTCAGAACCTTTTTGTGCATCAGCCATTGCTTTTGTAAAAGCTTCAATGTTTATATCCGCTAATCCACCTTGTTTAAGGTTGTTATAAATGTCAACACCTAATGCGTAGCTTACTGAGTCTAATTCAGTTTTTAATTTCATTGGTTTGTTTTTTTTCTGTGAAAAACTTTGCGTAGATACTAATATAAGTACTACTATTATTAAATTAATAACTCTCATATCTTATTGTTTAGCTTGTTCTTGTGGCTTTGAATCTAACAATTCAACTTCAAAAATTAAGGTTGCATAAGGCTTAATAGTTTGTCCTGCTCCTCTTTCGCCATAAGCTAAGTTGTATGGTATAAATAATTTGTATTTTGAGCCAACATTCATTAGTTGTAATGCTTCAGTCCATCCGGCAATAACGCCATTTATAGGGAATGAGATAGGGTCCTTACCTTCGTTTGAATCAAATACAGTTCCATCTATTAATGAACCTTTGTAATTTACAGTAACAACATCAGTAGCTTTAGGTTTAGCACCTGTACCTTTTTTTATTACTTCATATTGTAAGCCGCTTGCTGTTGTAGTTACACCTTCTCTTTTACCATTTTCTTCTAAAAATTTCTGACCTTCTTCAATTAATGGTTTAGAAGCTTCGCGTTGCTTCTCCATATCTTGTTGTTGTTTCTTCATAAAGAATTTTTGAAGTATTTCTTTTACTTGTGCTTCGTCAAATACAGTTGCACTATCAATTAATACATCTTCAATTCCGTTTGTTAGTAATTCAGCATCAAGTCCTTCAATAGGGTCTTTTTTTATTGAGTTACCAATGTTTACCCCAAGAGCATAGCTTAAAGAGTCAATCTCTGTTGATAAAACTGTTTCTTTTTTTTGTGTTTCTGTGTTACAAGAAACAAATGCAATAATTGTAAATATTGCAATAAAGTGTAAAATGTTCATATTTGTATATTTATATTTCTTTTGCACGAAAGTATAATTTTTTATTTTATTTTTCGTGTAAAAGTTAATATAAATAATTAAAATATCTTAAAAATAATTAAGCTATAGTATATTGAAAAATGATATTATAACACCTTGCGTAACTTTTCCTGTTTCGTAGTTTAACTCTGAGCCAAAAGCTGAATGAGGAATTGTATATATTGCGTAAAGTACTAATGTTGCAATTAAGAATGCAATTGGTCTTTGCTTTTTTATGTTTAATATTCCTGCAATAGCCCATGCAGCAAAAGCGATAAGCGTTTTGTTATCGGTTAAATCCCAACCAAAAGGTATTCCTGTCCAAAACTCGCTAAATGCATATTTTTGAACAACAGGTCCTAAAATCATTCCTCCAATAAAAAGTGCTAATAATGTTAAATACCCATATTTTCTTGAGTTCTTATTGTCTTTAGCAATAACGTATATTGCTGTTATCGATGCAAATAACATTGCTAAAAACATAAAGAAAATATGTGGTGCTAAAATGTATGTCGGAACTGCCCCTTTAAAACGTATTACTACAGGTTGTTTTTGTTCAATAAATTTGGTTTCGTTTTCTTTATTTAATTTTATAAAATATTCTAATTTTCCTGCTTCTGGTTGTTCCGGCAATACACTTGATACTAATAATTCTTTGCCATCAACAAGTTTTGGCTGTATGTTTGCTTCCGCCCAACTTTCATCAATTTTGTATCGTTTGTAGAAAATTGTTCCTGAAATATCTTTATCGCCATTAGTGTTAAGCGTAATAACGCAAGGTTCTCCAATTTCTTGGCTTCGCTTTAGTTTAAACTTGTATGTTGTATTAGAAAATTTTACTTCTGCTTTTTTAGGGTATGTTGGACCTGTTGTTCGTTGGTAAATTGCAGCTGAAATAGTTATTATTACAGCTAGAGTCCAAAATAAAATATGCTTAAATACTTTCATTTTATAAAATTTAAATTTTATGCAAAGCTACAATTTAATTTTTATTTAGAATGAATTTAATTAATTATTCTTTAATTTCCGAAAATATTTTTACAACCTCATCTTTATTATTAATTTGTTCTAAACCTCCTTCTGCTGAGTATGAGATGTTTCCGGTTTCTTCTGAAACGATAAAAACAATAGCATCGGTGTTTTCCGAAATGCCTATTGCGGAACGGTGTCTTAAACCATATTCGCCGGGTATATCGGTTCGTTGAGAAAGTGGTAACATACATCTTGCTGCAACAATTTTATCGTCTGTTATTATCATTGCACCATCATGTAAAGGACTGTTTTTAAAGAATACGCTTTTAATTAAACTTTTCGATATTTCTGCATTTAAAATAACGCCTGAGTTTGCAATATGTTCTAATTCTGATATTCTGGTAACTACTATTAAAGCTCCTGTTTTAGATTTTGCCATACTTACAAGTGTTTCGCCTAATATGTTTGCAATTAAAGAATTGTCTTTTTTTTCGCTATGTGAGAAAAAGTGTCCAAATTTTATTTTTGTTGATGATTTTAGATAACGAGAGCCAATTAAAAGAAAAAATCGCCTAATTTCTTGCTGAAAAACTATTATCATAGCAATTACACCTACACCCATAAATTGACCTAAAATTGTACTAAGTAATTGCATATGTAATGCTTTTACTAGTACCCAAAACAGGTAAATAGAAAGCACACCAATTAATATATTTATTGCTAAAGTTCCTTTCAACAATAAATATAATTGATACAGTAAGAATGCAGTAATTATTATATCAAGTACATCAAAAAATCGTAATGTAATAAATGCTTGTAGCATAATACAAAGGTAACTTAAACTTATTAAAGTAGAAAGACTTTTTTATATTCAAAATCATTGAATCATTATATTGTTTAAATATAGAATTAAATATTTATCTTTGCTTAGTAAATAATTAAACACAAAATTGTGGACAATAAAGTATCAATAGTAGGCAGCTTAGGGCCTAAAACAAGGTCTGATTGCGAGGTTAAGATAGAATTAACTCAATCAGGAGGTATAGAAATAGATTTAAAGAGTAAGGTTGATGTAATGTTTGGTAAAGCTAATCGTGAGCTTATTCGTGATATTTTTAAAACTTTTGAAATAGAGAATGCAAAAGTAACAATGACAGATAAAGGTGCATTGCCTTTTGTAATTTCAGCAAGAATTGAGGCGGCAATAAAAATGTTAATAAATACTGATAAAGAGTATTTATTACCAATAATTGATGCAAATAAAACTGTAAGTGAAAAAGAACAATTCCGTTTTTCAAGATTGTATTTGCCCGGAAATACTCCAAGCATGATGCTTAATGCAGGAGTGCATAATCCAAATGGGGTTATTTTAGATTTAGAAGATGCTGTTGCTCCCGATAAAAAACATGAGGCACGTTATATAGTTAGAAATGCATTACGAGCAGTCGATTTTTATGGTGCTGAACGTATGGTTCGTATTAATCAAGGAGAGTTAGGGATAGAAGATTTACATTATGTAGTTGAGCATAACGTAAATTTATTGCTTATTCCAAAATGTGAAACAGCAGAAGAAATTCATAGAATAGATACTGAAATAGATAAAATACGTAAAGAAAAAGGCTTTAATTATCCTATTTGGTATATGCCAATAATAGAATCGGCTTTGGGTGTTGAAAATGCGTATCAAATAGTAACATCATCAGCAAATGTATGCTCACTCGCAATAGGCTTAGAGGATTTTACTGCAGATTTAGGTGTACGTCGTACAAATGAAGGCACCGAATCGTTTTATGCTAGAACACGTATGGTTAATGCTTGTAAAGCTGCTGGTGTGCAACCAATTGATTCTGTATTTTCTGATGTGTCGGATATGGAAGCTTTAGCAATAAATGTAAAAAAGTCAAAAGCTTTAGGTTTTGAAGGTATGGGCTGTATTCATCCACGCCAGATACCGGTAATAATGCAAAATTTTGCACCTGAACAGGTTGAAATTGAAAAAGCAAAGAAAATTATACGTGCTTTTAAAGAAGCAAAAGCAAAAGGTCAGGGGGTGGTTTCTCTTGGTACTAAAATGATTGATGCTCCTGTTGTAAAACGTGCCGAAACAACAGTAAATTTAGCAGTAAAACTTGGTTTGTTGACTCGTGATTGGATTAATAATTAAATTATAAATTTGAATTCTTAAGTTTGAATTAAATGAAGCAGAATATTATTTATGATAAGAGTTTTGATTTTTCGTTAAGTATAATAGAATTATATAAAATTTTATTATCAAACAAAGAATATATTATTTCAAAGCAATTATTACGTTCTGCGACAAGTATTGGTGCAAATGTATCAGAATCAACAGATGCACAATCTAGAAAAGATTTTATTTCAAAATTATCAATATCATCAAAAGAAGCTAGAGAAACAAAATATTGGTTGCTATTATTACAGAAAAGTAAATTAGTTAACTTAGATTATTCAAAATATATTTCTGATATTGAAGAAATTATTAGAATTCTAAGTTCAATAATAAACACAACAAAAGAAAAATAAATTAAAATTTAGAACTTAATTTTAGGTTGTTAGTGCAATTTAAAATTCAAAATTCAAAATTCAAAATTTTAAAGACAGTATGGATTTAAAAAAGAATGCAGTAGGACGATTGGTTCCGACAGAAATAAATGGAGTCGAAGCAGTGCCTTTTCAAGGAGTAGGAAAATACAAACCTGAAGGTCGTAGATTTTCGCATGTTATAACATCAAATAAAGATTACCCTGCCGATGGAAACAAGCAGGTAGCAAGTATAAAAGAAGCCCTTATTAAAGCTGGTTTAAAAGATGGAATGACTATTTCGTCGCATCATCATTTTAGAAATGGCGATTTAATTATGAATCAGGTTTTTGATATTGCAAAAGAGCTTGGCGTTAAAGATTTACGATGGTTTCCTTCTGCATCGTTTCCTTGTCACGAACATTTAATTCAATACCTTGAAGATGGTACAATATCGCATATAGAAGGCTCAATGAATGGAGCATTAGGACGCTATACCTCTCAAGGCAAAATGAAAAAAATGGCAGTACTTCGTTCGCACGGAGGTCGTTATCAAGCAGTGCAAGATGGTGAAGTACAAATAGATATTGCAATAATTGGAGCAGGTACAGCCGACCCGTTTGGTAACGCAAATGGTCTTTATGGCGATAGTGCAAGTGGTCTTTTAGGTTTTGCTTTGGCCGATTCGGAATATGCCGATAAAGTAATTGTAATTACAGATAATATGGTACCTTTTCCTTGTGTACCATGGCAAATTCAGGGTAATAATGTAGATTTTACAGTGAAAATTGACAAGGTAGGAGAGCCGGAGAAGATTATTTCAGGTACAACTAAAATAACAAAAAGTCCTGATAGATTACTGCTTGCTGAAATGACAGCAAAATTTTGCGATGTAACAGGATTGATAAAAGACGGATTTTCGTTTCAAACTGGTGCCGGAGGAACTTCGTTGGCAGTAAGCGATTATTTCTCTAAAATAATGAAAGATAAAAATATTAAAGCTCGTTTTGCACGCGGAGGTTCAAATAAGTATTTGGTTCGTATGCTTGAGGAAGGACAAATAGATTATATTCTTGATGGGCAAACTTTTGATTTAGAGGGTGTTCGCTCTATGGGTGAAAATCCGAACCATACATGGACAAGTCCATTTACAAGCTACAATTACCACAGCAAAGGTAACTTTGCAGGTTTGGTTGATATTGTAATTCTTGGAGCAACTGAAGTTGATGTTAATTTTAATGCTAATGTTGTAACGCACTCTGATGGGTATTTATTACATGGAATAGGTGGTTGGCAAAATTGTTTGTTTTCAAAAACGGTGATACTGCCAATACCATTATTTAGAGATAGAATACCAGTTGTGATGGACGAAGTAACAACAATTTGCGGACCTGGCGAGTTGATTGATGTTATTGTAACTGAACGAGGCATAGCAATTAATCCTTTAAGAAAAGATTTAATTGAAGCTGCAAAAGGTTCAGATTTACCAATAAAAACAATTCAAGAACTTAAAGATGAGGCAGAAGCTATTTGTGGAAAACCTGATAAACCAATTTTAGGCGAAAAAATTATAGCTGCAATTAAATGGGTTGATGGTACAGTAATTGACTGTGTTATAGAGGTGAAGTAACAGTTGCTCATTGAAAATAATTAAATCCACAACATTTATCTTATTGTTGTGGATTTTTTTTTGACGTTTGCGTTAATCCGTAATATTCATGTAATTTAACACGGATTACAAGACTTTAGAAAAAGTAGCAAAAAATATCTAACTAAATTTTAATAAACACCATATTGGTGATATTCAGAATTTTACTAATTTAGTTAGATGGAATTATTCAT
>CAMZKE010000040.1 GCA_947311115.1 uncultured Bacteroidales bacterium
GCGTTTTTCTTTTTCTGAGATGAGGCGACGAACCATGCCGCTGTATATGAATACTGCAAATGGTTTGCAACGAAGTATAAGGAAAAGAAAAATGTATGTTGAAAAATATAACCACCCAAATTTAGCGTTTTAGGTTTTACGATAATCGGCTGTTTATAAACAGATTACACATAATATCATTGAATTATATGAATAATGCGGGTTAATATTCTTAATAACTACTTATAAAGTAAGTGTCAAAATATTTTTAACTTATAGTTTTTTTTATATATTGCGATTTTAAAGAAAATAACATGGATAAATTAGAAAAATACACACTCGAATATACATTTAAATCATCACCAAAGGTTTTGTACAATAGAATTAGTACTGTTGGAGGGCTTTCTGAATGGTTTGCTGATGATGTATCAATAAATGGAGACAAATACACATTTACATGGGATGGCTCAGAGCAAGACGCTAAACTAATTTCGTCGAAAGACCAAGTATCTGCGAGATTTAAATGGTTAGATGATGAAGATGAAAAAACATACTTCGAATTTAAAATAAGTATTGACGATATAACCGGAGACGTAGCTCTAATAATTACAGACTTTGCCTATGCTGACGAAAAAGAAGACGCAATAAACTTATGGGAAGCTCAAATTGATGATTTACATCAAATTATAGGCTCATAAAATTACCATATACTTAATATATAAAAGTGAAAAGATTACATTCATTTATTGTTAAATCTTACATAGGACCTTTTATAGCTGCATTTTTTATTACCGAATTTATACTTCTTATGCAATTTTTGTGGAAGTATATTGATGATTTGGTTGGTAAAGGACTTGGTGTTTGGGTTATTTTTAAACTTTTCGCTTTTATTTCAGCTGGTTTAGTTCCAATGGCAATGCCTATTGCCGTATTATTATCATCAATAATGACATTTGGTAATTTAGGCGAAAACTACGAACTAACTGCAATGAAATCAGCAGGCATTTCGCTTTTAAAAATAATGCTACCTCTTATTATTTTTAATTTCATGATAAGCTTTTCATCTTATCTGTTTTACAACGATATAATGCCATACACAAACCTAAAAGCAAGGTCTTTGCTATACGATATTAGACAACAAAGACTTGACATATCAATAAAAGGAGGTATTTTTTATAACGGAATAGATAACTATAGTATAAAAGTAGGGCGAAAAAACATTGAGAATGGTATGCTTTACGACATGATGATATACGACCATACAGAAAGAAGAGGGAACGTAAACCTAACACTAGCTGACTCCGGCTATATAAAAATGACACCAGACAAGCAATATCTTATACTTAAACTATATAACGGAAGTAAATATATAAATGTAAAAGAAGATCGTACATCAAATCGTCATTACAATACTTACCCTCACGAGAAACACCGTTTTGAAGAAGAAACTGTTACAATGAAACTTAAAGGTTTTGGTTTAAAAAGAACCGATGAACAGCTATGGAAAGAACATTTTGAAATGATGAACACCAAACAACTTAAACACGCATCCGACTCACTTAAACAAACTTTAGAAATCAACAAAAATAAATTTGCACAAAACCTTATTAAAACAAATTATTTTAAAAAAGAAATAAAAGTTGATAGTCTAAAAAACAAAATAAATTATTCAAAGATAAAAATAATTAACATTGACAGCATTTACAATTCAAAAAATAAAACAGAACGAATAGATATAATAAAAAGAGCCATAAATTACGCTCGCTCTGCCAAAACATATATAAGCTCATCAAACGAAGATTTTAAAAATCGTAAAAAATGGATAGTAAGGCACGATGTTGAATATTACAAAAAGTTTGCTATACCTGTAGCATGTTTTATATTATTTTTTATTGGAGCTCCGCTAGGTGCAATAATACGCAAAGGTGGACTTGGCTGGCCGGTACTAATATCAGTTTTCTTTTTTGTATTATATTACGTAATATCAATGATTAGCGAAAAATCGGTAAAAGAAGGTTTGTTACCGGCATTTGAAGGAGTTTGGCTTGCTTCGGCAGTATTATTGCCTATTGGCGTATTTTTAACATACAAATCAAATAACGATTCGGTAATATTTAATGTTGATACATATTTTGAACCAATAAAAAAACTACTAAAAAAACGAAAATGAAAGAATTTTTAATACTAATACTAAAAGGTGCAGGCATGGGTGCTGCTAATGTAATACCAGGTGTTTCAGGAGGTACTGTTGCATTAATTACAGGAATATTCGAAAAACTAATTAATTCAATAAAATCGTTTAATTTAAAAGCTGTAAAATTACTTTTAAGTGGTAAATTTAAAGAATTTGCCGAATATATAAATCTAACATTTCTTATTGCCGTTTTTTTAGGAATAAGTATTAGTATAATAACTTTTGCAAGAGTTTTGGATTTTTTATTCACCAACTACCCTATCCTTATATGGTCATTCTTTTTTGGTTTAATCTTATCCTCTGTATATTTTGTAAGTAAAACCATTACGAAATGGAATATTAGTGTAATTACGATATTCATTTTAGGAGCTACAATTGCTGTAAGTATTTCAATGATGAAACCTGCCACCGAAAATGACGCTATTTGGTATTTAATAATATGCGGTATAATTGCTGCAGCAAGTATGATACTACCAGGGTTATCAGGCTCGTTTGTGCTTATATTACTTGGTAATTATCAATTAATTATGATTACAGCTGTTAAAGAATTAAATTTAATGATTTTATTACCGGTTGTTGTTGGAGCAGGTATTGGTTTAATCGGATTCTCTCACTTTCTTTCTTGGATTTTTAACAAGTATAAAGATCTAACTATTGCTATTCTCTCTGGTTTTATACTTGGTTCACTTACTATTCTTTGGCCTTGGAAAAACGAAATTAAACAAACTTTTGGAACTGGAGACCTTATTAAAGAAAAAGTAATTGGTTACGATTGGAATCTTCCTGTTTTTAACATGGAGTTTGTTTTTGCTATTGCACTAATGATACTTGGTTACGTATCTATTTGGTTAATGGAGAGATATGCTAGTAAAGCCAATAACTTAAAATAAAATTTTTATTTATCATATTTTACAATTATTAATAATAGCTCTATCAATTACGCAAAACAACTCATAATAAGTTAATTACACGTTATTATTGTAAAATTAACGAGGTATTATAATAATATACTAAATTTCTTTTTCAATTAAGTATTTATTCCTATCAGAACTACTTCGTGAAATAAGTTCGCCTAAAAATCCGGCTAAAAATAATTGTGTACCAATTATTGTTAATGTTAATGACAAATAAAACAATGGCTGATTTGTAACATCACGTGCAACTGTATTTGTAAACCAACTTACATAAATTTTAACTCCAATAAGCCACATTGCAATAAAGCCACCAATAATAAACATTAGTGTTCCCCACACTCCAAAAAAGTGCATAGGTCGTTTTCCAAATTTTGTAATAAATGTAATCGACATTAAATCAAGAAAGCCATTTACAAAACGTTCTAAGCCAAATTTTGTAACTCCATATTTACGCTCTTGATGCGAAACAACTTTTTCTCCAATTTTAATAAAACCTGCTTGTTTTGCCAAAACAGGAATATATCTGTGCATTTCGCCATAAACCTCAATACTCTTAATAACAGTATGTTTATATGCTTTCAAACCACAGTTCATATCATGTAATTTCAGCCCTGTTACCATTCTTGAAACGCCATTATAAACTTTGCTTGTTTTGTTTTTTATAAACGAATCTTTTCTATTTTTTTTCCAACCTGAAACTATATCAAAATCATCTTCAACAATCATTCTATACAATTCAGGAATCTCATCAGGACTATCTTGCAAATCAGCATCCATGGTAATAATTACATTACCCTTAGCTACTTGAAAGCCTTCGTATAATGCTGCTGACTTACCATAATTTCTACGAAACTTTATTCCTTTAATCTCAGTATTTTCAGCTTTTAATTTTTCAACAACACTCCATGAGTTATCGTTACTACCATCATCAGCCATAATTACCTCAAAGCTAAAATTATTAGCTTGCATAACTCGTTTTATCCAAGCAAACAATTCAGGAAGCGATTCTTCCTCATTAAATAATGGTACTACTACCGAAATATCCATAAATTAAAATTCTTTATTTTTCTTCAACACAGCCGAAGTTACTAATGAAATAATAAATCCCATAAAAGCTATTCCAAAAAATGCACCAATAGTTATTATTGTTGGATTTGTAAATTTCTTTATCATTTCCATCGACATATCTATCTGTTCATCAGTAATTGCAGGATTAGTCATCATTGCTTGCTCTTGAACAGCATACAATTTATTTATTAAATCAACATCAATAACTACATATAAAATATACGTAAAAATTGCTAAAATTAATCCCGCAACAATACAAATTACAGAGCCAACTCCAAGAGCTTTTCCATAACTAATAAAACCACCATCTAACTCACGTTGCTTTTTCGTTCCAACAATAACAAGTGCAATAATTGCTACATAATTAAACCAACCAACATACTGATTAAATGTTAAATTTGTTACGTACCAAATTGTTGTTAAAATAACTAAACTCAAACCTGTTATTGCACCATAATTAAGTGCAATTTTCCAAATACTTGACTTTTCTTCCATAGTTTTTCAGTTTAATGGGCAAATATACTTAATGATATTAGCTTTGCGAAAGAATTAATGTTTTTTTACATTTGAAATGCATACTTTTTTGTAATTTTATGAGCTTAAATAAACATTATAAATATGGAAGATTACAAAATATATGTTGCAGGTAAATTTGTAACAACAAATCAAACTTTAGAGGTTGCAAACCCATATAATAACGAGGTGTTTGCAACAACCTATATTGCCGGCAAAACTGAAATAAACAAAGCTATTGAAGAAGGTAAAAAGCAAGAAAAAATAATGCGAGATTTACCTATTTACAAACGCTACGAAATACTAATGCATATTGCCGAATTAATAAAAGCTGACAAGCAACGGCTAGCTAATATATTGGCTCAAGAAAGCGGTAAGCCAATGCGATATGCTCTTGGCGAAATTGACCGTGCCACCCAAACTTTTATTGTTGCTGCTGAGGAGAGCAAGCGTTTGCCAACAGAATATTTCTCGCTTGATTGGACACCATCAGGACACGGTAAAGAAGCTCTCGTAAAATATTTTCCTGTTGGATTAATTTCAGGTATTTCGCCTTTTAATTTCCCTTTAAACTTAGCTGCTCATAAAATTGCACCTGCTATTGCTTCGGGCAACCCTATTATTTTAAAACCCGCACGCTCTACTCCTCTTTCTATTTTAGAACTAGCTAAAATTATTGACAAAACAGATTTACCAAAAGGTGCAATTTCTTTATTTCCTACCGACAGAGTTGCCGGCAATCAATTAGTAACCGATTATAGAATTAAGAAACTAACTTTTACAGGTTCGCCAGAAGTAGGTTGGAAAATGAAAAGCGAAGCAGGAAGTAAGAAAATTACTCTCGAACTTGGCGGAAATGCAGGTGTTGTTGTATCAGCTAATGCTGACATAGAACAAGCTGTAACAAAATGTATTGGCGGTAGTTTTGCTTATTCAGGACAAGTTTGTATTCATGTTCAGCGTATTTATGTTGAAAGCTTAATTTTTGATGAATTTATTGATTTATTTAAACAAAAAACTGCAAAACTTAAATTTGGTGCTCCTACCCATGACGATACCGAAATTTCGAGTATGATTGACGAAGCAAACGCAATTCGTGTTGAAACTTGGGTAAACGATGCTGTTGCCGATGGAGCAAAAGTTTTAAGTGGAGGTAATAGAAAAGGTACTTATTACGAGCCAACAATTATAACAAACACAAAACCTCAAATGAATGTTTGCCAATTAGAAATTTTTGGACCTGTTGTAACAATTGAAAAATTTAATAAATTTGAAGATGCTATTGCAGAAATAAACAACTCACAATTTGGTTTACAAGCAGGAATTTTCACCAATAATATAAAAGAAATAAACTATGCTTTTAACGAACTTGAGGTTGGTGGAGTTGTAAATAACGATGTACCTACTTTCCGCGTTGACCATATGCCTTACGGCGGAATAAAAAACTCAGGATTTGGTCGTGAAGGTTTAAAATATTCAATTATGGAAATGATGGAACCAAAGCTACTTGTTAAAGAAAAATAAGAATAGTTATGTAAATGAATCTCCTCGCCGCAAGCGGACGAGGTATCTTTTTGGAATACTATTTTTTTATACGTCCCAAGGGACGGGGAATTAAACCCAAACAGATTAAAATACTGTAAAGTTTTTGGTTAACTAGAAACCTGCAACTTTTAACCTTTTAACTGCATTTAATGATTTTCAGACACAATAATTTTAATATTAAAGAGCATAATACTTTTAAAATTGAAGCATTTGCTAAACAATTTATAAAATTCCAAACAGTTTTTGATATTCAGCATATTATAAATTATGGCGAATTAAAAACGGATAAGGTATTTATTCTTGGAGGAGGTAGTAATATACTTTTTACAAAAGATTTTGATGGTATTATTCTTCAATCAGACATAAATAAAATTGAAATTATTGATGAAACTGATAGCGAAGTTACTATTAAAGCCGGCTCTGGAGTTATTTGGGATAATTTTGTAAAGTTTTGCGTTAATAATAATTATTATGGAGCAGAAAATCTTTCGTTAATACCGGGTACTGTTGGAGCATCGCCGGTACAAAACATTGGAGCTTACGGTGTTGAAGCAAAAGATATTATTGATAAAGTTGAATGTATTGATTTACAAGATGGTGAAATAGAATATTTATCGAACAACGAATGTAATTTTGCTTATAGAAATAGCATTTTTAAAAATGATTTAAAAGATAAATATATTGTTACAAATGTATTCTTTAAATTAAAAAAAATTAAAAACTTTAAACTCGAATATGGAAATTTAGAATCTACAATTGGGAGTACAACAAATTTATCGTTACAAAAGCTAAGAGATGCTATTATAGAAACAAGGCAAAAAAAACTACCTGATACAGATAAGATTGGAAATGCCGGTAGTTTCTTTAAAAATCCGATTATTGAACAAGCACAATTTGATAAATTACAAAAAGAATTTGTCGAAATGCCTTTTTACAAATTAAAAGATAATAAATATAAAATTCCGGCAGGTTGGTTAATAGAAAATGCAGGCTGGAAAGAAAAAACCATAAATAATGTATCTGTATATAAAAACCAAGCACTTGTAATAGTTAATTTAGCAAACGCAAAGGGTGAAGACATTGTAAATTACTCAAAATTAATTATTAACGATATTTCTGACAAATATGGTATAATAATTGAACCCGAAGTTATATTTTTATAAAACAAAACGAAAAACATAATAATGAAAACAAGAATTATAATATTTTTAATTTCAGTAATATTTCTAATATCGTGTAGCTCATCAAGCCGATTATACAAAAAAGGATATTACAACAAAGCAATTTCAGTTGCTGTAAAAAAAATAAGAAAAGACCCAACAAACGAAAAAGAAATTACAATTCTCGTTAAATCATATCGCAATGCAAATAATCGTGACAACGAAAAAATAAAATACCTAAAACTTGAGGGTAAGCCTGATGTTTGGGAAGAAATTTACAATTTATATAGTAGTTTAAAAAGTCGTCAGAGTATTGTTAATACAGTTATGCCATTAAAACTTAATGGGAAAGCTGTGAGTTTTGAACATATTGATTATGACCAAGATATAATAAGTGCGAAGAAAAAAGCAGCAGAGTATTTATATGTTCATGCAAAAAAATTACTAAATAATAATAATGTTTTTGATGCACGAACTGCCTACAACGAATTTATTCATTTAAAAGATTATTACTCAACGTATAAAGATGTTGACAATCTGATTAAATTAGCTAGAGAAAATGGAATATCGAGAGTGTTTATTGAAAGTATTAACAGAACACATTTTAAATTACCAAAAGAATTTGTAAAAAATCTAATACCTAAAAATTTAACTCCACTTAGTTCAAAATGGGTTGAATATTATACAAATAAGAATTCAAATTACGATTACAAAGTAACATCTATATTAAAGAGAGTAAGTGTTTCGCCTGAGCTTTTAAAAGAAGAACGCTACGAAGAATCGAAAACAATACGCGATGGTTGGCAATATGTTTTAGACAGTCACGGAAACGTAATGAAAGATTCGCTCGGAAATGACATAAAAGAAACAAAATACACTAAAATAACTTGTTTTGAAGTAAAAACTACACAACGTAGAGAAATTAGTTTGTTTTCTGAAATAATATATAAAAACCTTAGAAGCAAAAGAATAATTAAAAACATACCTATTAAAACCGATTGGTTTATAGAAAATACTTTTGCTGTTGCAAATGGCGATTTACGAGCTTTATCAAGAAAAACAAAAGAATTGCTTAACCACAAACCAATTTTAATGCCTACTGATATTGATATGATTTTTAATGCTGGCGATGTTTTACGAGAAGTAGTTAAAAACGAATTAGTAAAAAACAAACGAATTATTAGATAAATATTTCAATACAAATAACAACTCATCAATAAAATACTACAGTTCGGTAAATATTAATTTAAAACAGGTAATTGTATCTATACATTTGCCTTGTAAATAAATTAATAAATTTAAAACAAACAAAATGAAAAAAAGTATTTTAACATTAGTGGCAGTTGTATTATTATCGGTATTGGGTTACAGTAACAACAATTTTGACAGCCAAATGAAAGAAAATCTAAAGCAGCTTAGAGCTTTGACTGAAAAAACTAACTACAAAGATTTAGGAAATAAATTTGCAACAATTGCAAAAAACAATCCCACACGTTTCGAACCGCTTTATTATTCGGCATATTGCTATATACTAAATAGTTGGCAACTGAAAGATACTAAAGAAAAAACCGTAATTTTAACTCTTGCAAAAACTCAAATTGACAAGGCTAACAAATTAAAATTAAACAATGATGAGCTTATGGTTTTAGAAGCATTTTATTATCAAGCAATTATTGTTATAAACCCTCAACAAAATAGGCAAGTATATTCACAAAAAGCGAGTATGCTACTAAAAAAAGCACAATCGATAAATAAAAACAATCCACGTGCTCAATTCCTTTTAGCTCAAAATGTTTATTATACACCTAAGCAATACGGAGGAGGAAAAGAAAAAGCTTTAGCTTTATTCAAAAAAGCAGAAAAACTATACTCTAAACAAAAGCAAAACAATTACTTATCTCCAATTTGGGGGCAACATACAAATAGCAAAATGATTAAAACTTGCAAACAGTAGATTTTTAGATTTGAAATATGAGATGTAATAGTTCTCATATTTCAGGTCTTGTATTTAATAATCTAATTTTTATTAACTTCGTGAAAAATATAGAAATGAAAAATAAACATATAAAAAATATTATAATAATTTTCGTAATAAGTATTGCAATCACATTTATATTCGATTTTGCTTTTGGTGGAGCACTTTCCAACTTACCGGAACTCTTATTAAATATTCTTTACGGAGTATTAATTGGTGGAACTCTAAGCCTTAGCGGGTTTGTAACTCGCTTAGTTTTAAAAAACTCTGACATAACAGCAAAACCGATAAAAACATATATTTTATTGTTAATTACCGTTAGCTTATTTATTGTAATAGATGTGTTTACTATTAATACTTTGTGGTATTATTTTACTCAAGATTTAAGTATATTTTATATTTTCACTGATACAGGGTTTATACTATCATCTATAATTACAATTTTTATTGGTCTAATAATTTTCTTTATAATTTTATCGAGAAGCTATATAACAAAACTTAATGAAACAAATAATGAGCTAATAAAAATTAAACAAGAAGCCGAGAAATCTAAATTTGAAACACTAAAATCGCAGATTAATCCACATTTTTTATTTAACAGTTTAAATACACTTAGCTCATTAATTTACATTGACGCAAGTAAAGCTGATGAATTTACAAGTAAACTATCAAAAATTTACCGATATATTCTCGACCATCAAGATGATGAGTTAACAAGTGTAAACGATGAAATTGAATTTATAAATCAATATATTTACCTTCAAAAAATTAGATTTGATAATAATTTTGAAGTGCAAATTGAAGATTACTCCAATTATAAAAATATGCTAATTGTACCATTATCCTTGCAAATTTTACTCGAAAACGTATTTAAACACAATATTATTTCAAATAAAATTAAAATAAATATTTCTATAAATTTTGAGCAAAGCTATATAATTGTAGAAAATAATAAGATTCCTAAAAAAGACGAACAGATATCTCATAATGTAGGTATTAGTAATATTATAAATCGTTATAAATTAATATGCAAAAAAGAATGTATTATTGAGAACACCGAAAATATTTTTAAAGTAAAACTACCTTTAATCGAAAACAACTAAGGCTATGAATATACTTATAATTGAAGACGAAATTTTAGCATCAAAAAAATTAGAAATATTAATAGCTAAACTTATTCCAAACTACAAAATTGTTGGAATAGCAAAATCGGTACAACAAGCTATTAAACTTATTAGTGAAAATAATATTGATTTAGGATTTTTCGATATACAAATTGAAGATGGATTAAGTTTCGATATTTTTGATAAAACAGACATAAACTTCCCCATAATTTTCACAACAGCTTTTAACGAATACGCTGTAAAAGCCTTTAAATTAAACAGTATAGATTATCTGCTTAAACCAATATCTGAACCTGAATTAAAAAATGCTATCAATAAATATAACAAGCATTGGAACACCGAAAATAAAAAACTTTCGCCTTTACTAATTGACGAAATAAAAAGTCTGATGCAAGGTAATTACAAAGAGCGTTTTACAATAAAAACAGGAAATAAATTAAAAATAATAAACACAAAAGATATTTGCTATTTTTTTAGTCAAGATAAAGGAACTTATGCGAAAACTATTGACAATAAAGACAACTTATTAGATTACACTTTAGAAAATATTTTTCCGTTGCTAAACAATAAACATTTTTTTAGAATAAGTAGAAAATTCATCGTAAATATTAATCATATAAAAGATATTTATTCATACTCAAACTCACGCTTAAAAGTTAATTTAGTTGTCGATAACAACGACGAACTAATTGTAAGCCGAGAAAAAGTACGTGCATTTAAAGAATGGTTGGCGTAGATAATATTATAACAGGTTAATCAATAATTTCGTTCCAAACAAAATAATTTTTGTATTCTATTATATTAGGATTTGTATTAAAAATACCATAAATAGCCGAACCACTGCCAGACATAGATGCATATTCTGCACCATTATTGTATAAATATTGTTTAATTTCTGCTAATTCAGGATGTAAACTAAATATATATTTTTCGAAATCGTTTATAACGAGATGTTTCCACTTATTAACCGGAAGTTCTAATATTTTTAATAAATCAGCAGAAGTTTTATTAATACTAACATTTTTGAAAGCGTCTTTTGTAGATATACTTATGCCTGATTTAATAACCACTATAAACTTAGCTTTTAAAAAATTTGGTAAATATTTATGATTATCGCCTTTCCCTGTTACATACGATGGCTTATTATCAATAAAAAAGGAACAATCGCTGCCAATTTTATCAGCATATTTAAGTAATTTAGTTTTTGAAATATTTAAGTTAAAATATTTATTCAAAGCTATTAACATATATGTAGCATTGGCCGAACCGCCACCTAAGCCCGCTTCAATAGGAATAAGTTTATGTAAATGTATTTTTAATGGCGGCAATTTATATTGCTTCGATAAAATATTATATGCTCTTAAAACTAAATTTGTATCTGAGTTTTTTAATTGTATTCCGGTTAAATTAAACTTTTGTTCGCTATTTACCTTAAACTCAATAATATCACGTAATTTAATTGGATAAAAAACTGATTGAAGATTATGAAAACCATCATCACGTTTACTTAAAATATTTAAACCAATATTAATTTTAGCGTTAGGAAAAACAATCATAAAGCAAAAATACATTATATTTTATTATTTAACTCTGTAAAATAAAAAATAATAACTACAAGCATAATAAGATTTAGCACCTATAAATCAACAATATAAGCATTATTTTAAACATATTATTATTTCTAGTCAATAATAAGTTTTTACTTTGTAAATAAATTATTACATTTGTGATGAACATATTAAAACTTATAAAATGAATACAAAAGTACTTTTAGTTATTTCGTTAGCGGCATTAATTTTTATTTCTTGTGGAAAAGATGCTGAAACTGTTACAGTTAAAAATGGTAGTGCAAAAATTACCGGTGTTGCAAAATGTGAATTAGATATGACAAATACTGAGCGTGAATATGTACCTAGCGGTACAAAAATTATTGCAACAATAAATACTTCAGACCTAGTTACCGCTCCTGATGCCAACATTAATTATCCTCAAAAAACTTTTACAACTACGGTTGGTGCTAACGGAGCATATACTCTTGCAGTAGATGCTAATGCAAAAACAGTAAATGTAACTATTACTGCTAGCGATTTTGAATACGATAAAAAAATTAACGACACAACTTACACAAGAACAGTTTATTCCCTTGCTCCTAATGGCGTTACTGTAATTGATGGTATTACTAAAATTAATGATTTAAACTTTAATTAAAATAATATTCTTAATATTTAAAACTCGGGAATTTATTCTCGAGTTTTTTTATGCCTTTTTTATTATTTTTTTTAAAATATTGGATACTAATTTTGCATCAATTTCTGAAATATCAGAAAATATATTTCCCATTACATTTTCAACAATTACTAACATTTTTTTATATAAAACAACACCATTATATGTTAGCATAACTGTATTTGCACGTTTATCTGTATTTTTAACTTCTCTTTTAACAATGCCTTTATTCTCTAATTTTAATAAATTTCTTGTAATTGCTACTTTATTCTTTCCTGTTGCATTTACTAATTCTTTTTGTGTTTGATGTTTATAATTATATAAATATGCAATTATTGTCCAATCGTCAGAAGTATATTCTAATGATTGTTTTTGAAATTCAGACTGAATTTTAGCACCAATATTTTTTGATACTATTTGTGTAAGTCGCCCTATTGAGCTATCAAAATTGTATTTCATTAAAAATACTTTAAATTTATTTCAAAAATATATAAAATTAGTTTCATTTGAAATTATTTTTCATTAATTTTGTTTCATATGAAACTAATATTAACCGATTATATTATTTTAAGTATTGGAATTTCTGTACTAATTTCATTCATCTATTTTTCAATAATATCATATAAAGAAAAGGAAAAGAATGCTTCAGCAAAACTTGCAATTATAGGTATTGCTATATTTTTATTATTATTTTCATTGGCAATATACAATTTTAAATTTAAAGAAATTATTTCACTAACTATTATTACAATACTTCCCATTAGCTTAATTATTTTATTGTTTCCTTTTCGAAAAAAACATAATATAAAAAGAATAATTCCAAAAAAACAAATAGACGAACGAGATATAATGTTTTCGAGATACAACTTAAAAGAAGACACTGAGGAATATAATAATTACTATTTAGAAAACCCTGAGTTAAAGGATTTTGACGATTATTTAAGAAAAAAGCCCGGTTTATTATCTGATAAATCATCATTATATAATAAACATATCTTTAATGCAACAAAAGCTAGTTTTTCGGTATCGCAACATTTAAAAAGTATTGTTAAAGGGAAGGCTAAGCAAAAAAAAGAAATTAATAAAGAAGAAACAACTAAATTTATAAAAGCTTGGGTAAAGCATTTAGGAGCGGTTTCTGTAGGAATTACAGAACTAAAGAATTATCATTTATACTCACATCATGGAAGAGAATTACACGGAAAAAAAGTCATAAATAAAGATAAATATGCAATAGCTTTTACGGTAGAAATGGATAAAGATTTGATTGACAGTTCGCCAAATGCCCCAACTATTTTAGAATCAGCAAAAAAATATGTTGATGCGGCAGTAATTGCTGTACAGCTTGCAGAATATATTAGAAATTTAGGATATAACGCATCAGCACATATCGACGAAAGTTACGAAGTAGTTTGTCCGCTTGTGGCACGCGATGCAGGTTTAGGCGAAATTGGCAGAATGGGTTTACTTATGACTCCGGAACTTGGTCCAAGAGTAAGAATTGCTGTTGTTACTACTGAACTTGAGCTAATAACAGATTCAATAAAATACGAACCAAGTGTTATAAATTTTTGTACTATTTGCAAAAAATGTGCAGATTCCTGTCCTTCAAATGCAATATCATTTAATAAACAAGAAAATATTGATGGCGTAATTAGATGGCAAATAAATCAAGAAAAATGCTTCGAGTTTTGGACTCAAACTGGTACCGATTGCGGTCGATGCATTAGTGTTTGCCCATATTCTCACCCCAATAATTTAATGCATAATGTAGTTCGCTCAGGTATTAAAAACTCTACATTATTCAGTTTGTTAGCTCTAAAAATGGATGATTATTTCTACGGAAGAAAACCAAAATCAAAAGTTTCTGAAAAATTTGGAGTGTAAAAAACCTCATAATTAACTCATATTAAACATAATATTAAATTTATTCGTATTTTATTTGCAAAAAAATTGCATATATTAAATTCTTGACATACATTTGCGGTGTACTAATACATTAATACACTAAAACGATTGTAAAATGATTGAAATTAACAAACTAAGTTTTTCTTACAAAAAGAATAATAAGCTTTTTGATAACTTAAACCTAAAAACAGAACCTGGACATATTTATGGCTTATTAGGGAAGAATGGTGCCGGTAAAACCACTCTTTTAAAACAAATATGCGGTTTATTATTTCCAAATGAAGGTATTTGCAGTATAGACAAACTAATTTCTAAAACTCGAAATCCTGAATTTCTGAAAAAATTCTATTTTATACCTGAAGAATTTAACACTCCTGCAATTACAATAGAACGATATATTAAAATTTATGCCCCATTTTATCCAAATTTTAAAATTACAGAATTCAGAAATCACGTTGAACAGCTAAAGGTGCCAACCGATACAAAGCTTAATAAAATGTCTTATGGGCAAAAAAAGAAGTTTCTTCTTTCTTTTGGACTTGCGTGCAATACCGATGTAGTAATAATGGACGAACCAACTAACGGACTTGACATACCATCGAAAAGTACATTCCGTAAAATAATTACTTCGGCAATTACAGAAGATAAAACTTTTATAATATCAACACATCAAATAAAAGATATTGATACTATTATTGATGGTGTAATTATTTTAGATAACGGTGTTATTCGTTTTAATAAATTTATTAACGAAATATCTGATAAACTGAAATTTACAATTACTAAAGACAACGATAATTCTGAAAATATATTATATTCAGAACATAGTTTAGCCGGAAACAAATCTATTGTAAAAAACACAGATATGGATTTTACAAAACCGGATATGGAATTATTGTTTAACTCAATAATTAGTAAAAACAGTAAACTTGTTAACTTTTTAAATAATTAAAATTATGGAAAACTTTAATATAAACAGAGTACTTCTATTAATAAAAAAAGATGTACTTGAAAATATAAAAATAATACTACTAGGTTATTTTGCAGTAATAGGTGCAGTTATTCTTTTCTTAATTATTGATGCAGATAAAATTAACGCACATTTATGGTTAAATTTTAATCAAATATATCAAATGTCATTAGCATTTGTTGCAATTGTAATAGCAGGTATGTCATTTACAAATTTCAGAACTAAAGAGCTATCTATTTCATACTTAACTCTGCCTGCATCAAATATCGAAAAAACTGTAAGCCAAATTATACTTATTACTTTTGGCACTATTATTAGTTACACTATTGTGTTTTACATATCACATTTTTTGTTTATTGCAATTGGCAAAGCTTTTTACACAATAAAAATTGGAAACTTTAATCCTTTCTACTATGAAAATATAGTTTATATAAATAAAATAATTATTGCACAATCAATATTTATAGCAGGTGCATCGTACTTTAAAAAAGTACCTGTTTTTAAAACAGGGGTTGTTTTATTTGGCTTATGGATACTTATTTTTGGTTTGTTTGCTTATTTAATGCATTTTACATTTGAAAATTTACCTAATAATGTTGGAGTTATTGCTAATTCAGGAATATCTAATACACATTTAAACATAGGTGCTAAAAACATTATTGAAACATCAAATTTATTGTCAGGACAAATATTAGAAATATTTTTAACATACTTTTTAGCACCAATATTTTGGATAATTACATATTTTAATGTTAAAGAAAAGGAGATATAAACAATGGATTTTAATGATAACAAAGCGATATACCTTCAAATAGCCGATAATTTTTGCGAAAAAATTCTGCTCAAAGAATTTAGCGAAAACGATAGAATACCATCTGTACGCGACTTTGCAATAAGCTATGAGGTAAACCCTAATACTGTAATGCGAACTTATAATTTTCTTCAAGAAAAGGAAATAATTTATAATAAAAGAGGTATTGGATATTTTATTGCTGAAGGAGCTTACAAAAAAACTCTGAGAATAAAAAAAGAAGAATTTTTATATAATGAACTACCAAACTTGTTTAAAACTATGAAACTTTTAAACATTGATTTAAACGAGATAAGTGAAAAATTAAAAGAATTTGAAAATAAATAAAATAAATAAAATGAAAACAAGTTTCAAAATATTAATTCCAACCCTATTATTTATGTTTATCATGGTTTTTGCAATATTTGTTAATGTGAAAGCGGAGGTTAATAAATATGTAACAGGAGAAATAAAAATAAAAAAGAATAAGCTTGCTAACTTTAGTAATATTGTAGTAAATACAAAAAGTACAGTAAATCTATATTTAGCCAATGAAAACACAATTTATGGTGAAATTGATTTAAACAACTATAAAGTTTTAAACGACACCTTATATATTACAGATACGAATTATGTGAAATTAGATTTTATAAATATTAAATCGATAACTTCAAATTCTGGTAGTAATATTATTATAGATAGTATTAATACGAAAAAAATGAATATTTATTCAAGCAATAATTCTACAATAGACATTAAAAAAGGGGTGATTAATAGTATTACAATATCTTCTGACAGCAGTAGCATATATCTAAGCAAATGCAATTTAAAGAAAATAGAAGGAGAACTAAGAAACAATTCGTTTATGAGATTTAATTCGCGAATAAATTCAATAAATGTTGAAATCGATACATCGTCATATTTTAATTCTTACGGTTGGCGAAGAAATAAATGAATCTCCTCGCCGCAAGCGGACTAGGTATAATTTTGGAATACTATTCTTTTATACCTCCAAAGGGACGGGAAATTAAGCCAAAACAAGATTAAACACTATTAAATTTTGTATATAAGCTGTCATCTTAAAAAAATGATAGCTTTTTTATTTAATAAAGATATTATCTTTGCAGTATGAACAAAACAGACTTGCTAAAAAAACTATTACCGGGTTTATTACCTATTTTAGTATATGTAATTGCTGATGAGTATTTTGGTACAAATATAGGTATTGCAGTGGCTGTGGGTGTTGGTATTTTAGAACTAATATATTTTTATATAAAAGAACACCGAATAGAAAAATTTGTAATTGCAGATACACTCTTACTTGTTGTATTAAGCGGAATATCTATTTTACTTGATAACGATATTTTCTTTAAACTAAAACCTGCATTTATTGAATTAATTATTGTTGTTATCCTTGGTATTTCTGCTTTTTCTTCAAAAAATTTAATGCTAAATATGAGCCAACGTTATATGCGAGGCATAGAAATTAACGAGTTTGCTCGAAAAAAAATAAAACAAAACTCACAAGTATTATTTTTCATTTTTTTATTTCACTCATTATTAATTATTTACTCGGCATATTATATGTCTGATAAAGCATGGGCATTTATTAGTACTGCTCTTTTTTATATATTAATTGGAGCTTATTTTATATTCGAAATTGCAAAAAATAAATACCTTTCAAAACATCAATAATTTGGTTTTACAATAGCTAATGGTTATTATTGTATTATTATTATTTAACAAAAAATAACCAAATGAAACAATTACTACTTTTTTTAATCATCATAAGTCTTGTAAATATTTCAACTTTTGCACAACAAGATTCAACTATAACAGATACTACAACAGTAAAAAAGAAAACAGGTTTTAGTTTTGGAGGCGTTCCTATTATTGCTTACGATAGCGATTTAGGTTTAAAATATGGAGTATTGGTAAATTTCTTTTTTTACGGAAAAGGCGAAAGTTCTCCTGACCCAAATCATAATATTTACTTAGAATGGAATCAAACAACAAAAGGTTCGCAGCTTTTTTTAGGTAAATACAAAAGCCGTACATTAATAAAAAATATAAGAACAAATTTTGAGGCTAGATATATAACAGAAAAAGCGCTTCATTTTTATGGATTTAACGGATATAATGCCGAGTATAACCCTTTGTTTGAAGATGAAACTGACAATCTGTACAAATCAAGATTATATTACAGACATGCAAGAAAATTACTAAGATTTAGAGCCGATTTTGAAGGAAATATTATTAAACACAAATTAAGATGGTTTGCCGGTTTATCGTATAATAAATTAGATATTTCAACTGTTGATGTAAACAATTTAAACAAAGGATTATCCGATTCTAAATTGCCCGACACTTCGCTTTACTCAGATTATATTAACTGGGGAGTAATTAATGAAAATGAAAAAAACGGAGGATATTTAAACGAAATTAAATTTGGTGCTGTGTACGATACAAGAGACAACGAAGCAAATCCAAACCACGGTATGTGGTCAGAAATTATTTTATCAACTGTGCCTCAATTTTTAGGAAATCAATACACTTACGGAAAATTAATTCTTACACATAGACAATATTTTACCCTTATAAAAAAACATTTAACATTTGCATATAGAGTAAGTTACCAACCTAAAATATTTGGCACAATGCCATTTTACGCTCTTCCGTTTGTACATAGTAGCGACGATACCAGAGACGGCTTAGGTGGCTCTCGTACGCTACGTGGAATATATCGTAATCGTGTAGTTGGCGAAGATTATGCATTTGCAAATTTAGAGTTTAGATGGAAATTTGTAAAATTTAATGTACTAAAACAAAATGTATATTTAGCTCTTTTTCCTTTTGTTGATGGTGGCTTGGTAACCAAAAAGTATAATTTTAATGAAACAGGAATTCCTCTTTCAAATAAAGATGAATTTAATAACTCAACAGAAACATTACATATTGGTTATGGTAGTGGATTAGCTATAGCAATAAATCAAGATTTTATTATTACAGCAACTTATGCTCTTGCAAACAGCTACAAAGATGGCACAAGCAGTTTGTATATAACAATTAATTATCTGTTTTAATGTGTATTTTTTAATTTGCAGAGGGGGCAAGGATCGAACTTGCCACAGCCGGTTTTATCCGTCTGCTACCGGTTTTGAAGACCGGCTGAAACACCAGTTTCGTCCCCTCTGAATACTATCGCAAATGTATTAATTATTTTTATGTTAAAGAATATTTTTTCACAAAAACACTTTATTTATAGCATTTAAGAGTAATTATTTATAACAAAATAACAAATCTATATATTTAATATTTTGAACAATCATATATTTCAAGTAAATTTGGGGGAAATTTAAGAAGTTAATTAAAAATAATTATAATGAGTATTTTAGTAAATAAAGATTCAAGAGTAGTTGTACAAGGTTTTACCGGTGGTGAAGGTACTTTCCACGCAACTCAAATGATTGAGTACGGAACAAATGTTGTTGGTGGAGTAACTCCCGGTAAAGGTGGTCAAGAGCACCTAGGTAAGCCTGTATTTAATACAGTTGCTGATGCTGTTGCAAAAGCACAAGCTAATACATCAATTATTTTTGTACCACCTCCATTTGCAGCCGATGCTATTATGGAAGCTGCTGATGCAGGTATAAAAGTTATTGTAGCTATTACAGAGGGGATTCCTACAGCTGATATGGTTAAAGTGAAAGAATATTTATCTGATAAAGATTGTAGAATGATTGGACCTAATTGTCCTGGTATCATTACTCCGGGCGAAGCTAAAATTGGTATTATGCCTGCATTTATTTTTAAAGAAGGTAGAATTGGAGTTATATCAAAATCAGGTACATTAACATACGAGGCTGTTGACCAATTAACAAAAGCCGGTTTAGGACAATCTACTGCTATTGGTATTGGTGGCGACCCAATTATTGGTACATCAACAAAAGACGCTGTTCAATTATTTATGGAAGACCCTGATACTGACGGTATTGTAATGATTGGTGAAATTGGGGGTTCTATGGAAGCTGAAGCTGCCGAATGGATTAAAGAAAATGGAACTAAGCCTGTTGTAGGATTTATTGCCGGTCAAACTGCTCCTAAAGGAAAACGTATGGGACATGCCGGTGCTATTATTGGTGGTGCTAATGATACTGCTGCTGCAAAAATGAAAATTATGCGTGAGTGTGGTATTCACGTTGTTGAATCACCTGCTGAAATTGGTGCAAAAATGAAAGAAGTTTTAGGTTAGAAATACCTTATTTTATAATGAATCTACTCGCCGCAAGCGGACGAGGTATCGTTTTGGAATACTATTCTTTTATACGTCCCAAGGGACGGGGAATTAAACCCAAACAGATTAAAAAGGTCATCTTTAGGTGACCTTTTTACGTTTTAATTAATTAGTACAAATACCCAAATTTAATATTTACCACAACTACTCATTAATTAGATTAACATTAATTATATCTTTACGTATCATAAAAATCATAATAACAAAAACAACAAACAATGAAAAATTATTCAAAAAAAATAATGCAAAGTGCCGAGAATAATACTTTTGTATTTAAAAGAACTTTATTAGCAGTTTCGCTATTAATAAAGCAAAACAATCAAGATTGTGCTAATTTTAAATCATGGGTAATTTCTAAATATTATTCAAAATATAAAGATGAAATAAACTATGTGTTTAATCTCGATTTAAAGAAAAACCATTCTGACTTTTCAATTGCACAACATCTTGCAAACAAAATTAAATATCAATACGAAAAACAATTATACAAACAGAAAGTAGCAATATAAATAATAATGAATCTACTTGCCGCAAGCGAACGAGGTATCATTATGGAAAACAATATTTAATACGCCCTAATGGGCGAGGAATTGAACCCAAACAGATTAAAGCAACTATTTATGTGTTTTATAGGTCTTAAAATAACTGAAACATCAATACTATGAAAACATTTGCTAAAATAATTATTAACGGAGCTTCAAAAGATAAAAATTTGTTTAAACGAACATTAATGTCAGTTTCTTTAATGCTTCAAAAAAATAATCAAGATTTAGAATATTTTAAATATTGGATTATAAACAATTATTATTCAGAGTTTAAAGATGAAATTAATTATGTTTTCGATATTGATTACTCAAAAAATAAAGACGAATTTAATATTGCTATTCATCTATCAAATAAACTAGAAAAAGAATATAATAAGTTAATAAATAAGAAAGTTACTGCATAAAATTAACCTTACATATTTTTTCAGTAACATCAACTAAAACTTCGCTTCCCATGGTAAGGGCGAAGTTTTTTTGTATATGCCCCGCAGGAAAATTAAATAATACAGGATAATTATACTCTTTTACATGTTCTAAAATTATTTCGTAAGCTGATTTACCATAAGGTGTTTCGTTATCTAGCATACTACTCATACCACCAACAATAAGAGCTTTTATTTTAGAAAGTTTGCCAGATAATTTTAAATTCAACATCATTCTATCCAAATGATATAAATACTCGTTTAAATCTTCAATAAAAAGTATTTTATCACTATAATCTAAATCGTATTTTGTTGCATTTAAACTGTATAATATTGAAAGATTACCACCAATTATTTCAGATTTAGCTTTTCCTAAAATATTTATTTTTTCAGGTTTTATTTCGTAACGATTTTTTAAACCTAAAAGTGTATTTTTTAAGCTTTCTAGCGAAATTACATCAGTAGTGTCAAAATTAGTAGGCATTGTTGCGTGCAGACTACAAATTCCAATATTATTCAATGCCGAATGTAAAACTGTAATATCGCTAAAACCAATTATCCATTTAGGATTTTGTTTTAAATATTGCAAATCAATTTTTTCGATAATTCGTGTAGTTCCGTAACCGCCACGCAAACTAATTATTGCTTTTACTTTAGGGTTACGAATCATATTATTAATATCTTCAGCCCTATGCTCATCGGTTGCCGAAAAATTATTGTAATTTTCAAAAATATACTTTCCTACTTCGGTTTTAAAACCCCACTTCGTAAAAACAGCAATTGCATTATCTAAATGTTTCTGATTTGTTCTTCCGGCAAGAGCTACAATACCAATAGTATCACCAATATTTAAGTATTCAGGAACTATATTTTCCATAAAACTGTTACCAATTTACATCTTCACGAACAATAGGCATAGTCATACAACGAGCACCGCCACCACCACGGGCAAGCTCAGAGCCATCAATAGTAACAATACATTTTTTGTAATCATCAATATTAATTTTTTCAGCTACAACATCGGTTGCTTTTAACACAGAAAAGCCTGCATTATTTAATGCTTCAATAGTATTTGAATTTCTTCCATAACCTATAATTTTGCCGGGTGCAAAAGCAAAAAAGTTTGCTCCACTGTGCCATTGTTCACGGTCTTGATTCCATTTATCTGCACTTCCACCACACATTATTGGAGTTAATGGCATTCCAAGTTTGGCAAGCGAATCAATAATATTATTTTCTTCTTTTATTGATGTAATTTCACCACTATCGAGCTGAATATGAATAGTTTTATAATTGCCCGCATTAAGCATTAATGGCGAATAAACCATACATTTATCCTTATCTAGCAAAGTAAAAACCATATCTAAATGAATAAACGATTCTGGTGATTTTGGTAACTCTTGCACAATAATATGCTTTTTTGAAACTTTTTGCTTATTAAGCTCTGCAATTAAAAAATCTATTGCGGAAGAGGTGCTCCTTGCCCCCATTCCAATAAGCAAAATATCATCGCGTGCAATTAAAACATCACCACCTTCAATGGTCATATTCGCATTATTTTCTATTAAATTAGGATTATATGTTTGTGCTTTAAAATAGTCGTGATTTTTAAAAATATAATCCATTATCATACTTTCTCTATCACGAACAGTATTTGCCATTTTCCCAATAATAACTTTGCTTCCAAACGACATTGAAGCATCACGCATAAAAAAGAAATTATATAATGGTTTTAGCGAGTATCTATCTGAATTTAAAAACTTTGACAGTGTATTTTTTTGCATTACAACTCCTTCAAAAAGCTGACGTGTAAGTTCATTTGCCGATAAAGAACGTATATATTCCTCTTCGCCAAAAACATTTTCTCTTGCAAAAATGTCATTAAGCAAGCCTGTTTTTAGTTTGTCATCTTTTAAAACATCTCTCAATAAGTCTTGAACCTCAAATGTAGTAGTAACCTTATCCAAAACACCTTTAAATTGTGCATACTCACGGTTTGCAACTTCGGCATTTAGAATATCACTATATAAAGCTCTATTTGCATTTTCAGGAGTCATATTTTCAATTTCTTGACCAGGTTTATGCAATATTACAGCCTTTAACTTTCCTATCTCTGAATTTACATTTATTTTATACTCTTGCGACATATTTTGCATTTTTTACAAATGTAGAAATTTTAATTTTATCTTTGCCGAACAATGATGCAATTAATTAAAATATTTAATAAACAACCTGTATTAATTACTGTAATTATAGTATTTATATTAATGCTAATAAATCACTTATTATTTTTTTCAGGTTACTTTGGTTTCGACGATATTGTTTACTCTAATCTTTCAAGTGATATAATAAAAGCTAATTTTTCGTTAATGAAAAATCCTTTTGCGTACCGTTGGACTACTATTTTCCCTACAGCCTTTGCTTATTATATTTTAGGATATTCCGATTTTTCAAGGGCTATTTTCCCCATAATAACAAGTATTTCAATAATTTTATTAAGTTTAATATTCGTTAAAGAAAAAACATATAAAACAAAATTAGCTACAATTTTATTTACAATATCAAGTTTTTGGTTTTTCTACTATTCCGATAAAATAATGGCTGATATTTATGTCGCATTTTCTTTTATTTTAGCATTTACAATAATTTATTATTATAAATTCTACAAACAAAAACAATCTATAAAATACGGTATATTATTAAGTTTAAGCCTCTTTCTCGGCTTTATATCAAAAGGTACAATAATTCTTATTTTACCTGTTATTGGTATTGTTTTTATTAACGATATAATAAAAAAGCAAAATATAAAGTTTTGGATAACTTCAATAATATCAACTATTTTACTTTTAACATTGTACTTTATATTTATAAAATTGGCAACAGGTACGTACCTTATGCGATTTTATTTAATTGAATCGAACAGCTATTTCAATAAATGCAGCTACGACCAATTACCAACAATTAACACAATTAAACGTATTTCATACGAATTAATTCTCAATTTTATTGAAACAGGATTATTTATTCCAATAGTTTTTGGTTTATCAATGATAACAAAGAGTAAAATTAAAAATATTTTTAGCACCTCATATAAATCATCATTCATATTTTTAATAACAATTTCAGCACTTTTATCAGCTAATTTTATGACAATATCAGCAACAGCTTATATACCTATGTGTGTTGATATTAGACATTATTTATTTTTAATTCCGCTTCTATCAGTTAGTGGTAGTATTGGGTTTTCAAAATTTATTAATTCATCAATAATAAATATATTCATACCTGTTTCATTTACTATTTTAGCTGTTATATCTGCTTTTGCAGGATACAATTATTATATATATTTTTTGTTTGGATTAGCAAGTATTTTAGTTCAAATTTTCAAACTTAACAAGAAAATATCATTAATTATTTTTTCAATTATAATGTTAAGTATTCCTATAAAAATTATGATAAATGGAAATAACGCAAAATGGTACGAACACAAATCTGAAATAAATAAATTAATAAAATCAGAAAACAATATTGCAATTATTACAAACGATGCGGAAAAACATATTATTAATATGTATTCTAATTTTGACACTCTTAATACTAAAGTTTTTAATTTTAGAGAAATTGAAAATATTAACTTCAACAAATACAATAAAACATACTGGGTTTCATACTGGCTAACAGAGTATTATGTAGGTTTAGATTATTTTAACTTACCTTTAATAATTAGAGATAAGGATACTACTCTAAAGTATTATTACAACTCTAAAGTATTACAAATTGTAAATCAGAATAAACCAATTGAGTTTTATAACAATTTTGAGGGCAAAAAAGGAAATTGGAACAATAACAAAAATAAAATAGAACCAAAAGGATTTTCATCAACTTTATCAGAAAACATAAATATATCAGAGCTTGACTCACTAAATAAATTCGCCCGAATAAGTATTGATTACAAATCAAAAGATACCTGCTATGCTCAATTAGTTATTGAGCTTTCAAACAACAATAAAAATATTTATTGGAAAAGCACAGAACTATCTAAATATTATAACATTAACAAAGAATGGAATAAAGCTATTTTAGAAGTAAAATTACCAAATACAAATAATTTTACATTAAAAACTTATGTATGGAATACAAATTCAGACAGTCTTTTAATAGATAATTTTAAACTAATAATTTTTTAATCTAATTTTACAAAAAAATACAAATATGAAAATTTCAAAAATTTTATTACTCGCATTTTTTATTATTAAGCTTTCGTTTTTTGCAATTGCAGACGAAGGTATGTGGATACCAATGTTACTACAAAAGTACAACATTGAAGATATGCAAAAAAAAGGATTTAAACTTACCGCTGAAGATATTTACAGTATAAACAAGGCATCGATGAAAGATGCAGTAATGCTTTTTGGACGAGGCTGTACAGGTGAGTTAATATCAGATAAAGGTTTAGTTATTACTAATCATCATTGCGGATACGGAGCAATACAATCGCATAGCTCGGTTGAGCACGATTATTTAACAAATGGTTTTTGGGCTAAAACTCAGGCTGACGAACTCGATAATCCGGGTCTAACAGTAACTTTTTTAGTTAAAATGGAAGATGTTACTAACGATGTTTTAGAAAATATTAATGAAAATTTACCTGAACAAGAAAAACAAAAAATTATTAACGATAATATAGAAAAAATAAAAGCAGAAGCAATAAAAGGCACTATTTACGAAGCCGAACTTAAACCATTTTTTAATGGTAACGCATATTATTTATTTATAAATAAAGTTTACACCGATATTCGATTAGTTGGAGCACCACCATCAGCAATAGGAAAATTTGGTGGCGATACCGATAACTGGATGTGGCCACGTCATACAGGCGATTTTTCACTATTTAGAATTTATGCAAACAAAAATAACGAACCGGCAAAGTACAACAAAGATAATGTTCCTTTTAAGCCTAAAAAATATTTTCCTATATCGCTAAAAGGTTTCGAGAAAGACGATTTTACAATGGTTTTCGGCTACCCCGGACGAACACAAGAGTATCTTTCGTCTTATGCTGTTAAAAATATTATGGATATTATAAATCCTAACAGAATAAAAATTAGAGACACAAAACTTTCGATAATGAAAGCTGATATGGAAACAAGTCCTAAAATTCGTATTCAATACTCAGCAAAAGCTGCACATGTAGCAAATTCTTGGAAAAAATGGATAGGACAAAACAGAGGTTTAAAAAGACTTGATGCAATAAATAAAAAACAAGAATTTGAAAAACAACTAACAGAGTGGATAAATGCCGATGAAAATCGTAAAGCAAAATATGGAAATTTATTACCTACATATAAAAAAATATACAAAACTTTAGAACCATTAGATTATGTAGAACAATATATGTTTGAAGCAATTTTTGGTATAGAAACAATTAATTACACATGGAAATTTAATAAGCTAGAACAACTTGAAGGCGACAAACAAAAAGAAGCTATTGAAAAGTTTAAAAAAACTATTCATGGGCATTTCAAAAACTTTAACTTAGAAACTGACAAAAAAATATTTGCTGCTCTATACAAAATGTATGCCGATTCTGTACCAGACGAATACCAGTTGGAACTTGTAAAAATGGTAAATAAAAAATATAAAGGTAATTTTAATAAATATGCCAATAAAATATACTCAAAAAGCATTTTTACCGACGAAAAACGATTAACTTCATTCTTAAATAATTTCTCGCTAAAAAAACTAAAAGCAGACCCTTTTTATTCAGCAACAATGAATTTAATAAATATTTATCGTCAGAAAATTGCTACAACAACCCAAAACATTAATTTCCAAATTATTGACTTAAACAAGAAGTATATGAAAGCAATAATGGAATACAAAAAAGAAAAACTTTTATATCCTGATGCAAATTTAACACTAAGAGTTACTTACGGAAAAATAAACACTTACGAACCTCGAGATGGTGTTGTATATAAATACTTTACAACTCTTGATGGAATTATCGCAAAAGACAATCCTGAGATATACGATTACGATGTACCTGATAAGCTAAAAGAACTTTATAAAAATAAAGATTATGGACAGTATGCCGATAAAGACGGCACAATTCATACTTGTTTTATTGCAACAAACCATACAACCGGTGGCAACTCAGGAAGCCCTGTTATAAATGGCAATGGCGAATTAATTGGTGTAAATTTTGACAGAAATTGGGAAGGAACAATGAGTGATATTATGTACGACCCTGACCAATGTAGAAATATTTCGCTTGATATTCGTTATGCACTATTTTTAATTGATAAATATGCCGGTGCAACAAGATTAATCGATGAAATGACTCTTGTTAAATAGTAAAAAAATTACTTTTTTTTATAATATTAATGAATCTCCTCGCCGCAAGCGGACGAGGTATCGTTTTGGAATACTATTCTTTTATACGTCCCAAGGGACGGGGAACTAAACCCAAACAGATTAAAATAAAGAAAGCCACTATAGAGTGGCTTTCTTTTTACATGAATTTTTACAACAAAAAATCATAAAATAAAAATAAACCTTCAATCAATAAAATAATAATTTATAGCTTTGTAGCATGGATATAAGTTTAGAATTAATAGACCTTTCAGAAAAAATTGAAGGCGAAATAAAAACAGATAATTTACATAAAATTATTTATTCTACCGATGCTTCTGCGTATAAAGAAAAACCTGAAGCCGTAATATATCCTAAAAACAAAGCTGATATAAAAGAGATTATTCTTTTTGCAAATAAATTTAAAATTCCGTTAATACCACGCACAGCAGGTACATCGCTTGCCGGTCAGGTAGTTGGCAAAGGTATTATTGTTGATGTGTCAAAATATATGACACAAATTATTGATATTGATGAGAAAAACAGAACCGTTACCTTACAGCCCGGAGTTATTCGTGATGAACTAAATAGAATTTTAGATAAATATAATTTGTATTTTGCTCCGGAAACATCAACAAGTAATCGTGCCATGATTGGCGGAATGGTAGGAAACAATTCTTGCGGTGCCCATTCATTAATATACGGAGCAACACGCGACCATACAATATCTGTTAAAGGGTTTTTATCTGATGGCTCTGAAGTTGAGTTTGGTCCATTAACAAAAGATGAATTTAAAAAGAAAACTTTTGGTGTACGATTAGAAAATAAACTTTACAAACAAATTAAAAAGTATTTATCTGATAAAGAATTTATTAACGAAATTAACAAACAATATCCTTATAAAGAAATAAAACGCCGTAGTACAGGCTACGCATTAGATATTTTAGCCGACAGTTCTACTTTCACTGATACTGAATTAGACTTTAATTTTGCAAAATTAATTGCCGGTTCAGAAGGTACTTTATTTTTCATTACAGAAATTAAGCTTAATTTATTACCCAAGCTAGCTCTTGAAAAAGCACTTTGTTGCGTTCATTTAAATTCGGTTACCGAAGCAGCAAAAGCAAATATTATTGCATTAAAGCACAATCCTGATGCCATAGAGTTAATGGACAAAGACATTATGGATTTAACCAAACAAAATATTACACAAAGCAAAAATCGTTTTTTTATAAATGGCGACCCCGGTGCTATGCTTATTGTTGAATTTATGCGAACAACAAAAGATAGTATTATTCAGGCTGTTACCGATATGGAAAAAGATATGCGTACAAATGGTTTTGGTTACGATTTTCCGCTTGTATGGGGTAATGATATTGCAAAAGTTTGGAATGTAAGAAAAGCCGGACTTGGTTTACTTGCAAATATTCCCGGCGATGTAAAAACCGTTCCTGTAATTGAAGATACTGCTGTTCGCCCAATTGATTTACCTGAATATTTAGTCGATTTCCAAAAAATACTTGACGAGCATAATCTAAAATGTGTTTACTATGCACATATTGATACAGGCGAGCTACATTTACGTCCACTTATAAATCTAAAAAATAGCGAAGGTGTTGAAAAATTCAGAGATATTGCCACCGATGTAGCTAATTTGGTAAAAAAATACAAAGGCTCGCTTAGTGGCGAACATGGCGATGGTAGATTACGTGGCGAATTTATACCACTAATGTATGGAGATACTATCTATCAAGCATTTAGAGAAATTAAACATTTATGGGACCCCAATAATTTATTTAATCCTGGAAAAATTATTGACACCCCACGAATGGATTCAAATTTACGTTACAATCAAGATGAACCTGACGAAAAGATTGACACTCTTTTTGATTTCAGCAAGACAAACGGAATACTTCGCGCAAGCGAAAAATGTAATGGCTCAGGCGATTGCAGAAAAACTCATTTATCAGGCGGAACAATGTGCCCAAGTTATCAGGCAAGTAAAAACGAAAGTCAGACTACGCGAGCAAGAGCAAATATATTGCGAGAATTTCTAACAAATTCTAAACAAAAAAATAAATTTAATCATAAAGAAATTTATGACGTAATGGATTTATGCTTATCGTGTAAAGCCTGCAAAAGCGAATGTCCGAGCAATGTTGATGTTGCAAAATTAAAAGCTGAATTTTTGCAACATTACTACGATGAAAATGGAGCACCACTTCGTTCAAAACTTATTGCAAATATCTCAAAAATTAATAATATTGGAGTTAAATTTAACCAAATCACAAACTTCTTTTTTAAATGTAAAATTACATCATTTGTAATTAAATCAGCAATAGGATTTTCTACAAAACGAAACATACCTTTGCTTCACAAAACCACTCTAAATAAATATGTTAACAACATAAAACAAACATCAGGTAAAAACGGTAAAGTATATTTGTTTGTTGATGAGTTTACAAATTATAACGATGTTGATTTAGGTATTACAGCTATTAGATTACTAAATCGCTTGGGGTATGAAGTTATTGTTCCAAATCATGTAGAAAGTGGAAGAACATATTTATCGAAAGGATTTGTTAGAAAAGCCAAAGAGTTAGCTAATAAAAATGTAACACTATTAGCCGACAAAATTACGAAAAATACGCCTTTAATTGGTATTGAACCGTCTGCAATTCTTACTTTTAGAGACGAATATCCGGAATTAGCAGACAATAAAAAGGCAGCTAAAAAACTATCGAATAGCGTATTTATGATTGATGAGTTTTTAGTCTCTGAATTTGAAAAAGGTAAATTTTCTGAAGATGTATTTACAGATAAGAAACAACATATAAAATTACACGGACATTGTCAGCAAAAAGCTGTAGCTTCTACCCTACCAACACTTAAATTATTATCAATACCAAAAAACTACACAAGTGAAGAAATCCCTTCAGGCTGTTGCGGAATGGCAGGTTCGTTTGGTTACGAAAAAGAACATTACGACTTATCAATGAAAATTGGTGAGTTAGTACTTTTCCCTACAATACGTAAAACGGAAGCAGATATAACAATTTCTGCTCCAGGTACAAGTTGTCGCCATCAAATAAAAGATGGAACTAATAGAAAAGCTTTACACCCTTTAGAAATATTGTATAATGCTATGGTCTGATAACTTTTTCAGCTTTATTCATAATATTTACAAGCAATTCCATTGAGCCAACATTACCTACTTGTAATTTTTCTCTAATATTATAAAAATCTAAGCAAGTTCCGCAAGTAGATATTACAGTTCCTTTTTGTTCGAAAAGTTTAAATAACTCAACAGCTTTATTATTTACAGTTGCTAAATGAGCTCCGGAATTTACACATAATATTGCGTCAATATTTATAGAGCTATAAACCTTCTCAATAAAAGTTAATAATAATTTTTCGCCAAGTTCGGAATTACCTTCTCCCATTTTATTAGAATTAAGATATAGTACTTTCATAATTTTTATTTACAAAAATATAATGTTAAAAATATTAATCTATGATTTTACTCACAAAACTTAAATACTGAAACTACTATAAAATAAGCTATTACAAACAAAATTAAAAAAATATTTATTTTGTAAATTATATTGTTTGTTATTTAAAAAAAATATTATACTTTTGCCCTGCTTTTGGAGAATTGGCAGAGTGGTCGAATGCGGCGGTCTTGAAAACCGTTGTACCGCGAGGTACCGGGGGTTCGAATCCCTCATTCTCCGCCAAAAGAAGATAAAAGCCTGAAAATAAATATTTTCAGGCTTTTTTTATGCTTTAAAACTGTGCAAAAAAGTGCAGAAAAAGACATAATTTAGATGACAAAGCGTTAACAAAGCAAGTTTTGAAAATTTGTCTCATTATTTTTTTGCATTGTGAAATTGTAAGAAAAAGTAGGACAATAAATAATAGACATTATGCACAAATGAATCTTCTCGCCGCAAGCGGACGAGGTATCGTTTTGGAATACTATTCTTTTATACGTCCCAAGGGACGGGGAATTAAACCCTGACAGATTAAATTCAAGAATTTCTATCTTTACAAAGACATTTCAAACTACTTCTGCAACTACAAAAGTACTTCCTCCAACAAAAACAAAATCAAATTTATCTGCATTTTGCTTTGCTCTTTTCAAGGCATTATTTACATCTGGAACAACCTCACCTTGCAAACCTGCATTTATTGCTTTCTCAGCTAAAATATTACAGTCTAATGCTCGTGGAATTTTTGCCTGAGTAAAATAATAAAATGCTTGTTTAGGTAATTTTGTTAAAATATTATCAATATTTTTATCGTCAACAACTCCAAAAACAAAATGTAATTTTTTATATGCTGTTTGTTTTATTTGTTCTAAAATATATTTCCACCCAGCTTCGTTATGACCTGTATCCGCAATAATTAATGGGTTATTACCAAGTATTTGCCATCGACCTTTTAAGCCTGTATTTTTAACAATATTAGCTAAGCCATTATAAATATTTTCGGTTTCAATACTAGTTCCATTATGTTGCAACTCATTAATAATAGCTAATACAGTAATAATATTTTTTTGTTGATATTGACCTAATAAATCTACTTCAAGATTTTCAAAAATGAGTTTGTTATTAGCTTTAACATTTACTATTTGCTTATTATTCTTTGTCAACAGTCCATAATCAATACTAAACAACTTATCTGCAAAAATAATATTTGTATTTTTTTGTTGAGCAATATCAATAAAAGTAAATTCTATTTCATCTTGGGTTTCCCCTATAATTATGGGTATATTTTTTTTAATAATACCCGCTTTTTCTATTGCAATTTTGGGCAATGTATTCCCTAAAAATGTGGTATGATCAAATGAAATATTTGTTATTACCGATAAAATTGGTGTAATAACATTTGTTGAGTCTAAACGACCTCCCATTCCAACTTCAACAACAGCAATATCAATTTGTTGCTCTTTAAAATACTGAAAAGCCATAAATACAGTCATTTCAAAAAACGAAGGTTTTTCTTTTTCTATAAAATTTCTATTATCCTCAACAAACGAAACAACAAAATTTTGGTTTACTTCCTTTCCATTAACTTTTATACGCTCAGTAAAATTACGTAAATGTGGCGATGTGTATAAACCCACCTTATAACCAGCGTCTTGCAATACCGATGCTAACATATGAGATGTTGAACCCTTTCCGTTAGTTCCTGCAATATGTATTGTTTTATAATGTTTGTGAGGATTATTTAAATAATTATCGAATACTATTGATGTTTTCAAATCTGCCTTATAAGCAGATTTACCAACACGTTGATACATTGGTAATTTTGAAAATAAATATTCTATGGTTTCTTGGTAATTAATAGTTAATAATTTATAGTTAATAATTATTTTTTATTATTTAAGTTTTGCTTTGTTGTTTTAATTATTGAAATTAATAATTTTAGCAATTCCTCATTATCAATCACTAAACTATTGTAAAGTTTTTCTTCAATATATGATGTTTCATAAAGTAAATCTAACCAATATTTAGTTTCGTTAGCCTCTTTTAATGCAATACTTAATTTATGTATAAAATCAGCGTTACTTTCAGCAAATTCAGATTCACGTATCATTGCTCCAACAGAAGTTCCTGCCCGAATAATCTGCTTACTAAGTATAAATTCTTTTTTATCTGCAACAAGAAACTGAGCAAGTTTCACCACTCGAACTGAAAAACTAAAACTTTTATCACCCAATACTCCTTTCGCCATACCTAATTAATTATACACTATTAATTATTCACTCAAATATTTACTTCGTAAATTTCTTAGCCTCTTCCCAAATTTCATTCATTTCGTCAAGCGACATATCGTGCAATGATTTTCCTTTTGAAATAGTTTGAGTTTCAAGATAATTAAAGCGTTTTGTAAATTTTTTATTCGTACGTTCAAGTGCTATTTCCGGGTCAATACCATACAAACGAGCGGCATTAATTACAGAAAAAAGTAAATCCCCAAATTCAGCCTCCATAGCTGTTTTATCATCTGATTTTTTTTCTGTTAGAATTTTGACCTCTTCTTTTACTTCATTTAGTTCCTCCTCTACTTTTGCCCAAACTTGCTCTTTAAACTCCCAATCAAAGCCAACTCCTCTGGCTTTTTCTTGTAAACGATTAGCTTTGGTCATAGCGGGTAATCCTTTCGGAACACCTTCTAATACTTTTTTATTTTTCTTTTCTTTTAACTTTAAAACTTCCCAATTTTTTGCAACCTCATCAGCATTTTGCACTTTCACATCACCATAAATATGCGGGTGGCGAAAAACCAATTTATCAGAGATTGCATTGGCAACATCAGCAATATTAAACTCACCAATTTCATCGCCAAGTTTTGAATAAAAAATTACATGCAATAGTAAATCGCCAAGTTCACCTTTAATTTCTTGATAGTCTTTGTTGATAATGGCATCAGCGAGTTCGTAGGTTTCTTCAATAGTATTTTTGCGTAAACTCTCAAAAGTTTGCTTTCTATCCCAAGGGCAACCAACACGCAGTTCGTCCATAATATTTAATAGACGTTCTATTGCTTTTAATTTTTCAGTCATATTTTAGTATAAAATAATGAGTACAAGATAATACGACTTAATATATTACGTCATAATATCTGCTCTTAATAATGATAATAGGTTATCTTAAAACAGCTCCAAATTGCTTCTCATAAATATACTGAATTTTATTCATTACTTTATCTATTTGCTTATCGGTAAGAGTTTTATCTACATCTTGCATAATAAAACTCAATGCGTAAGATTTTTTACCTTGCTCTATCTTATCACCTTTATAGAAATCGAACAAATCAACTCGTTTCATTAATTTTTTATCTGTTTTTAAAGCAGCTTGCTTTAATTCTGCAAATGTTACCTTTTCATCTAAAAGTAATGATAAATCTCTACGTACCTCAGGGTGCTTAGACAATGTATTAAATTCAAATTTTAATTTTTTAATTGCGTCAATTACATTATCCCAATTAAAATCGGCATAAAAAACATTAAAATTTATATCAAACTGCTTTAAAAGTTTTGGATCAACCATTCCGAGCTGAACTAAATCGGTATTAAAATAGGATTTTGATAAACCTTCAACAAAAATATCGTTATTTAAAAAACTACTTTTTATTTTATCAATATCGAAACCTAAACGCATTAATACTAACTCTACATAAGCTTTTAGATGAAAGAAATCTGCTTCATTTTTTTCTGATTTCCAATGTTCATCATCGTGATAACCGGAAAGTACAATTGATAAATGTTTTTCTTCGTAAAACTTATCAATAGGATTATTTCCTTCGAAAGTTTTAAGCTTGTAGGTATTTCCAAACTCAAATAATTTTATGTCTGAATTTTTACGATTTGAATTATAAATAACCGCCTCTAACGAACCAAATAACAATGTTTGACGCATTGCATTTAAGTCTTGACTTAACGGATTTAATATTTTTACTGTATCGTCTTGTTTGTACGATTTATTATTTTTGTAATAATCGGCTTTTGTAAGCGAATTAGCCATCATTTCGCTAAAACCGTTACTACTAAGCATATCAGAAATTAAATTCTGTATTTTTTCTTTGTCTGGTTTTTGAACATAAGATAATGTAGAATTTACTTTTTCTGCAATTTTAACATTATTATAACCGTAAACTCTTAATATTTCTTCAATTACATCTGCTTCGCGAGTAACATCAACACGATAAGTAGGAATTTTTAGTTTAAGTTGTTCGTCGGTTTGCTCAACAATTTTTATTTCTAAAGCCTCTAAAATTTTAATAATTTGTTGCTTTGGAATTTCTTCTCCAATTAAACGGGTTACATTTTTTAAACTAACAGTAACATCGAAAAGCTCAATTATATTAGGGTAAATATCAACAATATAAGAAGAAATTTTTCCACCTGCAAGTTCTTTTATTAAAAGTGCTGCACGTTTTAACGGATAAATTGTATAATTTGGGTCTGTACCTCGTTCAAAACGAAACGAACTATCAGTATTTAATCCATGGCGTTTTGCTGTTTTACGAACAAAAACTGAATCGAAATATGCACTTTCTAAGAAAATATTTTTTGTGTTATTACTTACGCCAGAATCTGCACCACCAAAAACTCCTGCAATACACATTGGTTCAGTATCGTTACAAATCATTAAATCGTTTGCCGATAACTCTCGTTCTTCTCCATCAAGAGTTATAAATTTTGTTTTTTCAGCAACAGTATTCACAACAATTTTTTTGCTTGTAATTTTATCGGCATCAAATGCGTGTAGCGGCTGACCTGTTTCGTGCAATACATAATTTGTAATATCAACAATATTATTTATAGGATTTATTCCAATAGCTTTTAATCTGTTTTGCAACCACTCAGGCGACTCTTTTATTTCAACATTAGTAATTGAGACTCCGGAATATCGTTTACAAGCCTCTGGTTTTGCAATATCTACTGATATTTCTAAATTATTATTATCAACTTTAAAACTATCAACTGAAGGAATATTTAATTTAAAATCGTTCCCTTTAGATTTAAAATAAGCTGCTAAATCTCTAGCACAGCCGTAATGCGATGCTCCATCAACACGATTTGGTGTTAAATCTACCTCAAAAATAATATCATTTTCTATATTATAATATTCTGCAGCATTTATTCCTATTTTGGTATTTTGGGGTAATTCTATAATTCCATCGTGCGATGTACCAACACCTATTTCATCTTCGGCACATATCATTCCTTCAGAAACACTACCTCTAATTTTAGATTTCTTAATTTTAAATTCGTTATCTCCATCATATAAAATAGTACCTACAGTTGCTACAACAACTTTTTGTCCGGCGGCTACATTCGGAGCTCCACAAACAATATCGAGTAAACGCTCTCTACCTACATCAACAGTAGTAACACTTAGTTTATCAGCATTTGGGTGTTTTTCGCAAGTTTTAACCTCACCTATAACCAAACCTTTAAGTCCACCTTTTATTGATTCACGTTCTTCAATTCCGCCAATCTCTAATCCTAAATCGGTTAAAATTTCAGCCAATTTAATTGGGTCTAAATCAATGTTTACAAAATCTTTCAGCCAGCTATATGATATGTTCATAATCGAATTTTTATAATAATTCGCAAAGATATATATTTGTTTATAGTTATTGAAGTTTTATGTATTGAAAGTACCAGAATTAATAATTAGTTTAAAGTAAGTTTGTTTTTTTATACCTTTGAAAAAAATAGATAATGCAAAATACTTTAGAATATTTCATCAAAAAAATTAAAGAATCTCTTAAAGACAATACATTTGTTAAAATACTAATAAATTCATCTCGTTCAAAATCAAACGATTTAAATAAAATAACAATAAGAATTGTTGAAATAAGTTCAGAAAAAAAATTATCTTTTTTATATAATCACAAAACAAAAGATATAACTAAAAATTATTCATTCGAAGATGGGATTACTGAATTACAAAAATATTTGGGAGTAGATTTTCGTAATGGAATATTATACACAATTAATAATGATATTCGTTTACAATTTAGTAAAAAAATGAAACCAAATATATCAACAGGAAAAGCTACTTATAATAAATTACCAGATACTAATCATAACAAAAAGAAAAAACGATTTGTTAAAATTGCAAATAATAAATACCTGCAAAGCCTTGGTGTAGTTACAAATAAAGGCGAAGTTGCACAAAATATGCAAGATAAATACAAACAAATAAACAAATATGTTGAAACAATTGATGGAATTATAAAAAACTCATCGTTAAAAAATAAAAAAGAATTACGTATTGTTGATATGGGCTCAGGTAAAGGCTATCTAACTTTTGCTGTTTATGATTATCTTGTAAATACACTAAAAATTGATGCGAAAATTACAGGAGTAGAACAGCGTCCTGATTTAGTTGAACTTTGCAATAATATTGCAAAAGAAAATAAATTTACCGGACTAGATTTCACAAACGGAAGTATTAACAGCTACAAAACAGATAAAGTTGATATATTAATTGCCTTACACGCCTGCGATACAGCAACTGATGATGCTATTTATAAAGGTATTAGATCGAATGCCGAAGTAATTATTACAGCTCCATGTTGCCACAAACAGGTAAGAAAACAATTTGTTGTTGACAATGAGTTTAGAGATGTAGTAAAATTTGGAATATTAGAAGAACGCCAAGCCGAAATTGTTACTGACACAATTAGAAGTCTTATGCTTGAAGCTTATGAATATAAAACACAAGTATTTGAATTTATTGCTGATGCTCATACTCATAAAAATGTTATGATAGTTGGTTCTAAAACAAAAACCAATACAGATAAAAATAAATATTTAGAAAAAATTAAAAACTTAAAATCTGTTTTTGGAATTAAATATCATTATCTAGAAAAACTTCTACAAAAATAATTTTAATTTAAGTTTTCTATCGTTTATCAAAAAATTACAGTTAAAATATTTTTTAATTATATATTTGCAAAACTTTTTTAAAAATATATGAGACTAGTATTTATTACAAGTATATTTCTGCTAATTTTCAACAATTCATTCTCTCAAAATAGGGCGTACAATATTCTTAAAAAATCGACAGAAATAATGAAAACTGCAAAAAATATGACTTATTCTAATTTTGCAGTAGAACGTATTGATGGAAAAACAGAAAAAGGCAAACTTGCGCATACAAAAGTTAATGTAAAACCATACAAAGTATATTTAAAGCAAGAAAGAGAAGGTGGTGCTGAAATACTATATAACACTGAAATAACAACTACAACAGCCTTAGTTAACCCTGGTTCTTTTCCTTATATAAATTTAAATTTAGACCCTAATGGTAGCATTATGCACAAAGGAGAGCACCATTCTATACTTCAAGCAGATATAAATTACACTTATAATATTGTTAATCATTCGTTAAAAACAGAAGCTGACAAAAAGAAAGTATCGTATATAAATACTGTTATTATTAAAGGTGTAAAATATCATAAAATAAAACTAACAAACTCTAACTATAAAATTGTTACATACAAGGTTAAACCCAACGAAGATTTAATAAAAATTGCAAAAAAGCTTTACCTAAACAGCTATTCTATTATTGAATTAAACAACAATATTAATGGGTTAAATGACGTAAAATCAGGCCAAATAATAAAAGTGCCAAGTCATTACGCCAAAGAAACTATAATGTACATAAATACAGATACATATTTGCTGTATAAAATTTTAGTTTACGATAACAAAGGTCTTTACGAAGCTTACGAATTTAGAAACTTAAAAATAAATGTAAATTTTAAACCCGATGAGTTTTCTAAATACTTTTCGGAATATAACTTCTAGCTTATATAAACCATTGTAGCACCAAAGCCATATTCCTTAAACGAAGCATCTTGAAACTTATATTTTTCATATTCTTGCTGTAAAGATTTACGCACTTCGTTTTTAAGTGTACCATTACCAACTCCATGAATAAACACTACTTTACTAACACGTTTTTCTATTGCAACTTTCATTTGCGAATGAAACTTTTGTATTTGAGCCATTAGCATTTCAGTATTTGACATACCTCTAAAATCTTCTAAAACTTCTTGAATATGAAGATCAACTTCCATTATTTCAAAACTTTTTTGTGTTTTATATTTTGTGGATAGCTGTTTTGTATAATTATCACTTTCTTGCTTTTGTGCTATTATGTTTTGAATATCTTGCTGTGTTAATTTTTCAACTTCATCTTTTAAACCATATACAAAAACAGGCTGTATTAATGCGTCTTCATGAAAATAATCATTCTCCTTAAAAATACCTTGTTTAAAGAATTTAACTGCCGGAATAACAATAGATTTTTCAATAGGGCTTTGAACACTTTTTTGCGATTTTGCAATAAATATTATTTGAAAAATATAATTAATTCCGTTTTTTATATCGTTTGTTTTGTAAGTTATAAAATTTTCTTTCATTCCAGCTTCTAATCTCGAACTAAAAATATTGTTAAACACTTCATCTTTTTGTTGATATATGTTTACAAATAAATTATATTCACTATCGTTAATAATATAACTTTTATAATTAGAATCTTCATTAATTATACCTAACAATACTTCTGTATCATTACTTTCAACTTCAGGAAGTTCTTCTTCAAAAACATCAGTTTCAACTATTTCATCAATATTATTATCAACCTCTATATGTTTTTCCTCGTTTTCGCGATTTACAAACTCTGTTTCGGCAACATCAACAGGTACAAGTTCTTTTTCTAAAACAGGTACTTCAAAACCATACTCATTAAGTATTTCTACTGTTTCATTGTCAATAATTTTTGTTACTCTTCCCTCTCCTACTTCGTTTAAATAACGAACCTTATCACCTATTCTTAATCTCATCATTTTTTATATTTATCGGCATTTAGCCACATTATTACTCTATCATTATTCTCAAATTTCGATAAATCTTTTGTTATTATTATCGATATTAAATCTATTATAGGCAAAACAACAAACCCACCACCAAGTGTTAGTGCATAAAAAACCGGCACTACCGGATGTGTACCTAAATAAAGTCTATGACCGCCTAACGGACCAGTTAATACAACTAATGCTATTGCAATAAATCGCTTTTTTGTAAAGTAAGTTTTTTTTTGCTTTTCAACTAAGGCTGTATCATTATACACACTTGTAAACTCTGTATAATTAAGCGAATCATCAACAATAGGAATTGGGCTATTATTGTTTGAAAAAACAACTACCGAACTAACAAATAATATTATTGTAATTAACTGTTTCACTTATTAAATTTATACTTACAAAATTAAACTATTTAAACAGACGAAATAATTTATTTTTTAACAAACAACTTACCTGTTGAAATAAGAATAACACCAACAACGGTTATTATACCTCCAATTAATTGATAATAATGTGGTAACTGTCCAAAATACAAAAAGGCTGTAAGTAAAACAAATAGGCTTTTTGAACTTCCTATTACTGCGGCACGTGATGCTTCAATATATTTTATTGCAGAATAACCTGCAAGTGCGGCCAAAAAAGGTCCTAATAATGAGCCAAGTGAAATATACTTTAATACATTTAAACTAATATTTACTGATTGCCCTGTAACTACAATACCAACCACCGAAACAACAAATAAAAACACTACTCTATTTAAACTCAATAATGCAGGATTAATTTTTTGAATATTCTTTTTGGAAATAATTGTTGATGTGGCATAAATTAAATTAGAAATAAATATTAAAATTACACCTTTCACAAAATCAGTGGCTACTTCAAAGCCCGGATTAAAACTAATAACCAATGCTCCACCAATAGTTAATAATATTCCTATTATTTCTATTTTTATAAAATGTTCTTTTAGAATTATTACACCAAATATTGTTATTAATACCGGTGCCATATTAGCTAAAAATGATACTATTGAAGGATTAGACATTGCATTTATTGCCGAAAAAAAGCTAATTGTACCTAATACTTCTAATCCTCCAATTACTAATAAAACTATAATATTTGACCTGTTTAATTGTTTTATTTGTTTATATTTTTTACTATAGAAAAGATAAATTAGATTGTATAATAACGCAAAAGCAAACCAATAAAACCCAAACAATATTATGTTTATTTCTTTTAATGCGGCTTTGCTAAATATATAAACATTAGCCATAGCTAATACAGAAACAAGTACAAATAGATATCCTTTTAGATTATTACTCATTTTACAAATGTACAAAAACTTACATTTACAAATCTATCTTTTCTAATATCTGCAAATATCTTTACTAACAATAAAATACCCAACACAAATACAATAAATATTTTGACAAACTAATGAATAATTTATATAGCTTATTTTGGTATAATACGCCCTAACCCAAATTATCCCGCATTATTCATAGAATCCAACAATATTACGTAAATTCTTATACAAAACAAAAAAGCTCCCTAAGGAGCTTTTTTATTAAATCGTTAATTTAATCTTCTAATCTTTTTCTGCAAAGAATTTATCAGATATTTTTCCAAACATATTAATAATCTTTGCAAATACTCTAAAATACAAGGTAATAAATAATACTAATGCAAAAAACCACAATACAATAATATTCATCCAAAAAGTATTAATCATATAACCAAATACACTCTTGCGAGGTGCATAAAAATGCGATTTTATAAAACTATGTTGTGCATCATTATATATAGGATCTATTTTACGGTAAAGTCTGTTTTTGTATTCTACAATACCAATAGCATCTTTATTTCTCACAAAATCGGATAAAAGCTCATTAAAGTAATCTTTCTTTAACTGAATAAATGCTTTACGTTTTTCTTCTGTATTCTGTAATTTACTTATAAGCCTATCCTTTTGTTTCCCTGCTTTTTTAGATTTCTTTATATAATACTCTTTAATATCTTTAAAAAGTTGTTTAGTTTTTATATAAGTTTCTTCGTCTAACTTATCAATATATAATTTATCTAAATCATCGAATTTAAAACGTTTTTTTCTTAACAACTCGCCTTTAAGTTCATTTCTAATAAGTAGTAAATCGTTTATATTCTCCGATTTTTTTTCTTCATTACTTAAGTCTCTATGAACAGATACTAGCTTATTGTCAAGAGTTACTAGCCAATAATCTTTTTTATAGTTAGCTGTATTAATTATTTTATCGTATTTATAAAATTGTTTTTCATAATCGTTATTTTTATATTGATAGACCGACAATGCCTCATATGCCCACCTTGCAGGAATTAGCTCACCATAAAAAGGAATACTACTTGGCGATGATACATCAGGATTTAGCTTATCGTATTTTACAATAATACCACTAAGTATAATATTTGGTATAACCAAGAAAGGTATTAATATATAAATTGTTACAGCTGTTTTAAAACTATTAGAAATATTAAGTCCAAATAAAATTGCCACCGACCATACTGTAAATAATACTAACCAATATTGCCAATACATACCTCTAATTTCGAGTACATAATTACCAAGTAATATAAATGTTAAAGCTTGTACTGCTGATAAAGTAAGTAATATCGCAACCTTTGAAAATAAATAACTCCCCCAACTTAAATTCAAGAATTTTTCTCGTTTTAATATTAATTGGTCTTTTATTATTTCTTCGGCACTAACTGTTAGCCCCATAAAGATAGCTACAATTACCGACATAAAAATGTAAACCGGAATATTTGAATTTTCACTATAAGTGTACCCCACATCGAGCAAAGCATCAACACTATAATACCTAATAATATACGACAAAAAGAATGATAGTACAGGTGCTTCAAGTAAGTTTATTACTAAGTATTGTTTATTTGCAAATTTTGCTAATACATCTCTAATAACAAACACTTTAAACTGCTTGAATTTATTTGGTATTCTAAATAAAATTTCTGGCAATCTACTAGGTATTTTAAGCTCTTTATTCTTTTTACTTCTTATAAATTCCTCATAATTCCCTTGCCATTCTTTTGGCGATACTTTTCTAGTATATGTTTGTTTTCCATATTCATCAAGTACATGAGATTCTACAATATTAAATACTTGTTCAGGATTTACATTACCACAATTACTACATTCTGCCTCACTCCAGTTTGCCTGATGAGTTCGCGATTTAAAATAAGTAATAGAATCAACAGGATTTCCATCATAAATTAAATAACCCCCTGTATCTAAAATTAATAGAGAATCAAAAAGTTTGAAAATATCAGACGATGGCTGATGTATTACTACAAAAACCAATTTACCTTTTAATGCTAATTCTTTTAAAAGGTCCATTATATTTTCTGAATCTCGTGATGATAAACCTGATGTAGGCTCATCAAGAAATAGAACAGAAGGTTCTCTAATAAGTTCTAATGCAATATTTAATCTTTTACGCTGTCCTCCTGATATTTTTTTATTCATCGGACTTCCAACTTTCATATCTTTAATCTCATAAAGACCTAAATTTTGAAGCGTTTTAAGAACTATTCGTATTAACTGAAACTTACTAATATTATCGTAGCAAAGTCTTGTGTTATAATATAAATTTTGAAAAACTGTTAAATCTTCAATAAGCAAATCATCTTGCGATACATGACCGATTAAACCTTCAATTTTTTCGTTCTCGGTATGTATATTTACACCATTTATAAATACACCTCCATTTGACGGAGCATTACTTCCGTTTAATACATTTAAAAGTGTTGATTTGCCGGCTCCGCTAGCCCCCATTATACCAACTAGATGCCCTGATTCTTGAGTAAAATTTATATCATTTAAGCCTTTTTTACCTCCTTTAAAAGTGTATTCAAGTTTTTTTGATTCAAATACTAATTTTGTTTTTTGATTATCATCAAAAAAGGCACTTAAAATATCGCCATAATATATTGGTTTAATTTTAGGATTACGTATTGATGAACCCGGATTTAAAGCATATACCTTATCGGCTTGAATTAATTGGCTATTAAGTGTTAATTCACTCTCGCCTAAATATCTAAATAAATATAAATGTGCTACCGACAAATTAAAAATACGAATTTGCCCGTGTAAATTTTCAGAATAAATATGCCTTACTTTATCATGAGTAAAATTAACATCATTATCTATTTGTAATATTCTGGAAGAGTTTGGTGTTCGTTCAAAAGAATATAATACAAAAGCTTTTAACCTTATAAACTCATCGTTCTCTATATTAAATGTATCCGATACAGTTTCAACAAATTCTAACTCTTGGTCTGTTATTTCGTCAAAATCATCTTTAATAAATTCTAATAATCTTATTAAAACAATAATTTTTTGTTTTAAAGTAAGTTCGGTATTTATTTGCGTACAAATTTTAAGAACTTTTACAGAGCTTAATGCAATAGATTTTCTTTTCTTTTTACCTGAATTTTTCTTTTGATATTGGTCGTAATAATCATCAAAAATTAATAAATATTCATTAACAAGTTCGGTATTTAATTGCTGCTTTAAAAAGGCACCAACAACGGTTCGTCTTTCGCCCTTGTTACTGTCTGGTTTCGCAATTATTGCGAAAAGTTGCATTAAAGCTTTTAATATTCTTTCACTCATTTATTATATTTACTAATAAGTATAAAGGCGTTATAATATAACGCCTTTAATTATTTTTATAATATTATATTATTCCTGTTTAAATCCAATAAGCAATATCGCAAAACCAGATTTTGCTGTTTTCAAATCTAATTGAGCTTCAATAATACAATCAATAGTTGATGTAAATTTAAAATCCCAATAAGGCGAATTTTGATAGTCTTTATTTGTAAACAATAAATTTCTTTCTCTATCATAAATAGAGAAAATTAAATTGCCTTCTGATTTACCACTGCAAGAAGATACTCTATATGTACTTCCACCATAAAAAGTTGCGTGAAACTCAGCTATTTCATCACCATTTAGTAAAGCTTTGTACTGCTGACCATCAGAAACAAATGGAGGTACAATATATTGCGAACATAAATCTGTTGTATTTTGTATTTGTGCCTCTGTTTTATCTGTTAACACTACAAAAAACGCTACTACTAATATGTATTTAAATAAATTCATTTTCATTTGTTTCAAAAATATTATTCAATTATTGTATTTCTTATTGCCGCAATTTTTTCTGATATCATATTTAGCTGTTCATCTGACATTACTAATTGTGATTCACTATTTATTACAGTTAATTTTTTATCTGCAAAAACTTCTGGCTTTTTATATGTGTAATGTACATCAATTCCATCAAAATCATAAGCTAAATCAATTAAACTTTCAATTAACTTCCCATACTCTTCTGATTCGTTATAATATGGCGAAAGAATTTTAATCATATTCTCTAATGGATATTTTTGTTCTCCAATTCGTCTAATAATATTCTGATTTTTGCTAGTTTTAGCAATATTTACCAAAACATTTACACTTTCTAACCAACCACCGGTTAATATTAAAACTCCTAACTCACTCCTATTATTATCTTTTAAATATATATCAGCTTCTCTATAAGTTGAAGACATTATATACATTAAGCTGTCTTTATTACCCATATTTTTTTCAACTCTAGAAATTGTTTTTTGGTCGAAAGCATTAGAAATATCAAGTTCTTGTGATAATATTTTAATTGCCGAAAAATAAGAAACAGCATCAGGTGTTTGTTCATATATATTCAAATAACCTAAATCGGCACCATAAACACCTAAGTTTAATGCCTTTTTAAAATTATTAATATAGTTATGCGACCTATTTACAGGATTTAAATAATCCTTATTAAAATCAATTTCCTCATCTTTTACTAAAAATGCAATTTCATATGGCGAAGGTATGCTAAACAACGAATTATTAAACTGAACAATAGTTGCTGCCGTCGAATCTATCTCATTATCAATAGCTTCCTCAATATCCTGTTCGTCAGTTGTTGGAGAGTCAGCTCCATTACAACTATAAAATGTAACAATTAATGCCATTGCAATAAATGAAGTTATTGAAAATCTCTTACTTAGTGTAAATATATTCCTAATCATAATTAATTATAGGTGTATAAATTTATTATTAAACTCCAAATATACAATTTATGTTTTAATTTAAGAAAAATTTTAATAGCTGTTTATAAATTTTTATTATCACTATATATTTTTTCATATTGTAAACAATTTTTCAACATCATATATTAAACTAAGTTATTTTTATAACTTTGGTGTGAATTAAAATTTACATTAAAATGAGATATTTTAAATATTTACCAATTGTAGCTCTGCTTTTTGCAAGTTGCACACAAAACACAGGTATTGATAAAAAATCAAACACTAAACCTATTAAAGTTGATAACTCAGCTATCATTTCAAAACCAAACCTAAAATTAGAATCTGATGTAATGACACCAGAAGTTCTTTGGTCGTTTGGTCGCTTAGGCGACGTACAACTTTCGCCTGATAAAAAAAGTATAATATACGGTGTTAGCTATTACAGCAAAGACGAGAACAAAGGCAACAGAGATTTATTTTCTATGAATCTTGAAACAAAAAACAAAACTCAGCTAACAGCAACTGCAGTAGGCGAATACAATGCTATATGGAAACCAGATGGTAGTAAAATTGGTTATTTATCAGCCGAAAGTGGAAGTATGCAAGTATGGGAAATGAATCCTGATGGAACAGAAAAAAAGCAAATTTCAAATTATGATGGAGATATAAATGGGTTTAAATACTCACCAGATATGAGTAAAATTGTGTTTATTGCTGAGGTAAAACTTGACACTACTCCTAAAGATAAATATCCTGACCTTGATAAAACGACAGGTCGTGTAATGCACGATATGATGTTTCGCCACTGGGACCATTGGGTAGATACATACTCACATGTTTTTGTTGCTGACTATAACAGTGGTAAAATAACAAACGAAACAGACCTAATGCCTAACGAAATGTGGGAATCGCCAGTTAGACCATGGGGCGGAATGGAACAGATAAATTTTACTGCCGATAGTAAAAATATAGCATATACATCTCGAAAAAAGCGTGGTGTTGAGTATGCTCTTTCAACAAATACCGATATATATTTTTATAATATTGAAACAGGCACAACAAAAAACATGACAGAAGGAATGATGGGTTACGACCAAAATCCTGTTTTTTCATCAAATGGCAAATATATGATGTTTAATAGTATGGAGCGTGAGGGGTACGAATCGGACAAAAATCGTTTATTTTTAATGAATTTAGAAACAGGCGAAAAAACTGATTTAACAGCAAGTATAGAACAGAACGCAGGAAGTTATACTTTTGCCGAGGATAATAAATCAGCTTATTTTATTAGCGATTGGCATGCTACCGATGAAATTTACAATGTAAATTTTGAAACAAAAGAAATAAAAAAACTTACTCAAGGTATTCATAACTATCATAGTGTTATTGATGCAGGCGACAAACTTATTACTACAATGGTAAGCATGAGTAAACCAGAAGAAATTTATATTGTTGATAAAAGTAGTGGTATTGACACAGAAATATCGTTCGAGAATAAAGATATTTTAGACCAACTAAAAATGGGTAAAGTTACAAGTAAATGGGTTGCCACAACCGATGGAAAACAAGAATTAGTTTGGTATATATACCCTCCTCATTTCGATTCTACAAAAACTTACCCTGCACTTTTATATTGCCAAGGCGGACCACAAGGAACTGTTAGCCAGTTTTGGAGTTACCGTTGGAATTTTCAAATGATGGCTGCAAACGACTATATTATTGTTGCACCAAACCGTAGAGGTTTACCCGGTTTTGGTATTGAATGGAATGAAGAAATTTCAGGTGATTATGGCGGACAAAATATGGACGACTACTTATCAGCTATTGATGATGCCGCAAAAGAGCCATATATTGATAAAAACCGTTTAGGTGCTGTTGGTGCAAGCTATGGTGGATTTTCTGTATATTGGTTAGCCGGACATAATTTAAACAAACGTTTTAAAGCATTTATAGCACATAACGGTATTTTTAATTTAGAAGCACAATATACAGAAACAGACGAAATGTGGTTTGCAAACTGGGATTTAGGTGGTGCTTATTGGGACTTAAATAATAAGGTAGCTCAAAACACTTATAAAAACTCACCTCATCGCTTTGTACAAAACTGGAATACACCAATTTATGTAATTCATAGCGATAAAGATTATCGTATAGCATACACACAAGGAATGTCGGCTTTCGATGCTGCTCGCTTACGTGGTATTGATGCAAAATGGTTATATTTCCCTGACGAAACTCATTTTGTTTTAAAACCACAAAACGGTATTTTATGGCAAAGAGAATTTTTTAGTTGGCTTGATAAATATCTTAAATAATTAATAGTGTATAATTAATAATTAATGTATGTCCATAAAGTGGAGAGCTTTATATAGAAAGTTTGGGTTCAAGGCATGTGAGAAATTCAAACCGCAGAATACTAACATATTTGAGGATTTAGATTTTGAGCAAAAACGCATAAATCTGACTTTATAGACAAACTCTAATTAAACAATTGTCATACTGAGAGTAGCTAAGTATTTAGGTAATATAAATTCTTCGCTACTCTCAGAATATAAAAATAAAACAACATAATTTTGTCTAAACTAAAAGTAAATAAAGGAATTCCGCAACCAGAGATTGTAAATAATAGTTCGGTAAATAAGTTTATAAAATTAAAACGAAGTAAACTAACAGCAAACGATTATTATAAAGGAATTATTGAAGGAAATATTTCAATACTTGGGCGAGCTATCACCATTATTGAAAGCAACTTACCACAAGATAAAAAACTTGCATCAAAAATAATTGAAAAATGCATGCCACATACCGGAAACTCTATTCGTATTGGTATTACTGGAGTTCCCGGGGTTGGTAAAAGTACTTTTATTGAAAGCTTTGGCAAAATAATCACCAATAAAGGTAAAAAACTTGCAGTATTAGCTGTTGACCCATCTAGCAAGCGCTCAGGAGGTAGTATTTTAGGCGACAAAACACGAATGGAAGATTTATCGCAAGATACAATGGCATTTATTCGCCCCTCTCCTTCTGCCGGCTCGCTTGGTGGTGTTGCTCAAAAATCGGCAGAAACTGTTTTATTATGCGAAGCTGCCGGATACGAATATATATTAATTGAAACTGTTGGTGTTGGACAATCGGAAGTTGTTGTACACTCAATGGTAGATTTTTTTCTACTATTAATGCTTGCCGGTGCCGGCGATGAACTGCAAGGAATAAAACGTGGCATTATGGAAATGGCTGATATGATTGCTATTACAAAAGCTGATAAAAACAACCAACAAAAAGCTAATTTAGCAAAGGCGGAATATGAAAATGCTTTACACCTATTCCCTTTAGCCGAATCAGGTTATTCTCCTAAAGTATCAATTTGTTCATCTTTAGAAAATATAGGTATTGATTATATTTATGATGAAATAAATAATTACATTGCATTTACAAAAAGCAATAAATATTTTTATACTAAACGAAAAGCCCAACTTAAACAACGTATGGAAGAAAATATTAATGAAGCTTTAAAACAACAATTCTATGCCAACCATGAAATAAAAGAACTATTCAATAAACTTCAGAAGCAGGTTGAAGATGGTAAAATTAATCTTTATCAAGCCACAGAAAAATTGCTAAATAAGTACAACTCTTAAAAATAGTTTTTTTTTATTATTTTTAATGCCTTTGTTAAGAACTATTATAAATAAAAAACATGAGTAAAAAGCTAAAATTTATTATAGCCAACTTATTATTCACATCATTAATAGCTACAGCACAAATAGATATAAATACAGACTCATCTAAAACAGAATATACACAAATACACTTCATAAAATTAAATCAGGCTAACGATTTATTTACATATTGGTTTCAGTCTGACAGAAATTATTCTGATGGTGTTAATATTGAAGTTGCACATCGTATTTTTAATAATAAAGTTGCTGATTTTATTTTATTAGGTTGTAAAGATACTCCTTACAAAGATTATAGTTTGGCTATAAGTCAGGATATGTTTACACCAAAAAACACAAAAACTACCGAATTAGATACCACCGACCGACCATATTCTGCTCAATTATATTTAACTTATGCAAAATACTCGAATAATTTTTGGAATGGTAGAAAGTTAGTATCTAGGGTATTTATTGGTGTACAAGGTCCTACCGCTTACGGTAAAGAAGCACAAAATACGGTTCACGGAATGATTGACAACCCTTTAGTTAATGGTTGGGACCACCAATTAAGAAATGGGTTGATAATAGACTACGAAACTCAGTTTATACAAGCTGTTCCTGCAACATCTCATTTAACTGAGCTCCACTTATTTACTGTTGGACATATAGGTACATTATATAATTTTGCCGAACTTGGTTTTCGTTTCAAAATTGGACGATTTACTGATACATACATGAATTTTTACGGTATAGCCAACCCAAAATATAAACATAAATTAACCGTTAATGATTTGGCTAAATTTAGTAAATTCCGTAAAAAAATTATTCCAAAACGTATAAGACAAAAATCGGCACAAGAGCAAATTGATTATGTAAACAATAAATTAAATAGAAAGTTTCAATTTTATTTTTTCACTGAAGGTATGGTTAATTTTATGCTTTATGATGGTACTGTTCAAGGTAGCTAAATTACTTTTGGAGAAAATGAATATGAATATTTTTATGATGATTATCGGCTTAATAGACAAAATGGTTGATAAAATCCTCTGTAATGTAGTATATTCATAGCTTTGCATTAAATCAAAGTCTATGAATAAAAAAAATGTAAAAATTGTGGAAGTACAATTA
>CAMZKE010000041.1 GCA_947311115.1 uncultured Bacteroidales bacterium
AAGGGGTTCTTTTTTGAACTTACATAGTTTTTGCTTTGTAAATCAATAAAAACGTTATAGTTTTATACTCTAAAATTTATTTAGGACAGTATTGATTTATTATTAATTGTTTAACATATTACATCAAATATTTAGCACTGCAATATACTACTAATTAACAATTCATTAAAGCCTCATTGTAATTTTATGTATGACACCAAAATGTCAATAATGTATATTGATTATATTAGGTGAGAGATTTGAGTAACTATTGAAAATATACTATATACATACGAAAATCAGTAGAGCTTATTGTTTTATGCATTTTCCCAAAATCTACGTTGCTCACTTGTTAAACGAGTGTTAAATTTATTTGGTATATCAACTTTAATTATCAATTTTTTATCTTTAATAGGATGTTTAAGCCTCAACTCAACAGCACTCAAAAACAAGCCTTTATGCTTTAATACAAAACCATCTTTACCATAAAGTTTATCTCCTAAAATTGGATATCCAAAATTTGATAAATGTATCCTTAATTGATGAGTTCTTCCTGTATGAGGATACAACTCAACCAAACTAAGATGTTCATTTTTAAGGGATTCAACTGTTTTAATTAACTTATATTCTGTTTTTGCAAATTTTCCATCAATAGGTTCTGTAATAAAGCCATCGCTATCTATTTTACCAATTACAACAGCTACATATTTCTTTTTAATTTGCTTATTCTCAAACTGTTTACCTAAATTTACATGAGCTAATTGTGTTTTTGATACAATTAACAATCCGCTTGTTTGATTATCTAACCTATGTACAGGTTTTGCCCATTTTAAAGCATCTTTTTCGGTAGAAACTTTAATATTATATGGCAGAGCGTTTACAACTGTTCTATACTGATTTCCGCTAACAGTAAGTCCTGCCGGTTTATTTATCACAGCTAAAAATTCATCTTCAAAAATTACATTTAATTTTAAATTATATGTTTTTGGCGGATTATTTTCAAGGTCAAAAAGCTGAATAACATCACCTATTTTAACATACCTTCCTGTTTCAACTTTTTTATTATTTAATTTTATTGCCCCAATTAACAAAGCTTTTTTTATTGCTTTTTTCGAGTAAAATACATCAATAAAATTATCATTACAATAATTAATTAGCCTTGTATTTTGCTGAATATCTTTAACCTTATGTTCTTTTATTAATACCAATCTACGAAATTTTGATTTGTAAAGGTAAAATATTATAAAGTTTAACGTATTATTTTAAACTAAAAGTTAAAGAAAAAATATATCTTTGTGTTGAATAATATAAATAACGAATTAGTGTTTGTATTATTAAATTAAAAAAGATATAACGATATGGCATGTTGTAGTAACAGAGCCAATATAAATGATAAAACTCTTGAAACTAATAATGTATCTGCGTGTTGTAGTAGTGGTTTTAAATTAGACGTTTATAATTGGCTTAGTGATATACCCGGGGTTAAAAATAAGAAGAACCTCGTTGAAATAAGATTTAAGAATACTAGAAAAGAATATTTTGAAAATGTAAACGATTTACCTATTAAAGAAGGCGATATTGTAGCTGTAGAAGCATCGCCCGGACACGATATTGGTACAATTTCGCTTATAGGAGAGCTAGTTTATGACCAACTCAGAAAAAACAGAATAAACCCTGAACGAACTCAATTTAAGAAAGTTTACCGTAAGGCAAAAGATACCGATATTGAAAAATGGAAGCAAGCTGTAGAGCTTGAAAAACCTACAATGCTGCGTGCACGCCAGATAGCAATGGACCTTAAACTAAATATGAAAATTGGTGATATTGAGTTTCAAGGCGATAAAACAAAAGCTATTTTCTATTATATTGCTGACGAAAGAGTAGACTTTAGAGAGCTTATAAAAAAATATGCTGATGAGTTTAAAATAAGAATTGAAATGAAGCAAATTGGTGCTCGCCAGGAAGCCGGTAGAATTGGTGGTATTGGACCTTGCGGCAAAGAACTTTGTTGCTCAAAATGGATGAGTAGCTTTGTTTCTGTATCAACAACTGCGGCACGAGAACAAGAGCTATCGTTACACCCACAAAAACTTGCAGGACAATGCGGTAAACTTAAATGTTGCCTTAACTTTGAGGTTGATGTTTATCGTGATGCTAAAAAAGAATTTCCTAACAGGTCAATACCTCTTGAAACAGAAGACGGTACAATGTATTATGTAAAAACCGATGTATTTAAAAAAATACTTTGGTATAGTTATAGCAAAGATAGTATAGTAAATCTTACTCCTATTGAAGCCAAGAAAGTTAGAGAAATAATTCAACAAAATAAAAAGGGAGAAAAACCTAAAATTACAAATAAATTAAATATCCCAAAAGAAGTTGATTTCCTTGAAGTTGTTGGGCAAGAAAGCTTAACTCGTTTCGATAATAAAAAGAAACCTAAGAAAAAGAAACGTTTTAACAAAAATAACAGATATAAAGGTAAAAACAGAAATAACAACAGTAAACCACGCCCAAAATCATCTGGCTCGGCAAATAAAGGTGGATTAGTATAGTGAATAAAGTTATAGTTTATATATTGCTTAGCATAGTAGTTTTATCATCGTGTCAAACAACCGTTTACGAAGAAATAAAAACTATTGATAATGGTAAATTTGTTTATAATGACACTATTAGTTTTGACCTAAACATCTACACTACTAATAAACCTTATAATGTTTATATAGATATTGAAAATACTGATAATTATAAGTATAGTAATTTGTTTTTATTTGTATATATAACTTCGCCTGATAATAACACAATTGTTGATACAATTGATGTATTTATGGCTGATTACAAAGGCAAATGGGTAGGAAAGCCAAAAGGTGAAAATTATTATGGTAAATATTTATTTAAGCAAGCTGTGGCATTTCCCAAACAGGGTATTTACAAAACAAGTATTGTACAGGGCATGCGTGACGATACGTTAAAGGGAATTAATAAAATTGGTTTAACATTACAAGAAACTAAATAGAAATGGCAAAAAGAAAATTAGAGCAATTTGCTGATATGGCTAAGTATAAACATGTTTTTCATGCACCCTACGAAGTTGTAAAAGATTCTGATTTTGAAATGAAAGGTAAATGGAATACATTTTTTAAAAATGAAAAGCCATTAATTGTTGAACTTGGCTGTGGAAAGGGAGAATATACTGTTGGCATGTCTCAACAAAACCCTAAAAACAATTATATAGGTGTTGATATTAAAGGTGCTAGAATGTGGCGTGGTGCTACAACTGTAAAAGAATTAAACATTAAAAATGTAGCTTTTTTACGTACACGCATTGATTTTATTGAGAAACTTTTTGCTGAAAACGAAATAGCTGAAATATGGATAACTTTTCCTGACCCTCAGCGTGAAAAACGCAGAAAACGATTAACTGCCCCAATGTTTATGGAAAGATACCAAAACGTGCTTAAAAACAATGGTATTATAAATTTAAAAACCGATAGCAGACTTATGTATTATTATACATTAGAACTAGCTAAAGCTAATAATTTTGAGATACTTGTAAATACTGATGATTTATACGCCTCGGAATATGTTGATGAGAAACTATCGATAAAAACATATTACGAACAAATGTTTTTAAACGAAGGTAAAAAAATTAATTACCTACGCTTTAAAATTCATAATAATAAAATTGTTGATACACCCTTATCAGAAGATATTATTAAGGAAATGACCGGTGGGATTTTGTAAAATAAGCAATTAGTTTGTTCTAATTCCATACTTTAAAATAATATCATCAACAAATTTATCACGTACAGTAATAATTATATTTTTATCAGTTTTTAATGCTTCTTTCAAAACTGTGTGCCAACCCTTTTCGTTTAATTCTAACATTCCTACCTCATCAATAACAATTGTATTTACATTTGATTTTATAGCACCTTCTACAACAATTAATCCCCATTTATAAGTTTCATTATTTATATAGAAGCGTCCTATTTTATCACAATTATCGCATTCAATACGACTCATAAAAGGTTTTTCTATATTTGTTGAAATATCTTTAAGTAAAAAACTATCTCTTACATTATTTTTAAAAGTTCCTACAGCAACAATACCTGCAACAGATACGCCATTATTTTTTAGTGTTTCAATATATTTTAGCAAGCGAGTTGTTTTTCCCGAATGCCTATCTCCCGTTATTATTGTTACTTTTCTGTTTTTCACTTTCAACAAATGCAATGTATAAACTATCAGTAAATAAAAGAATATTTACAATAGTTTCAAAAGGTTTACGAAATATTTTTTTTGGTTTCGATACATTCTCAATTACAGCAGGAAGTGCTGAAAAAGCTAATCCAAGCGAATTGTAAAGATTTTTGAAGCCTTTTTTATAAAGTACGGTTTTTATTATTGGGTTTCGTAACTCAACGCTTATTGATGAAAATCCAAGAATAACAATAACTGCGCGAACAGCCATTTCAACACCAACAAAAATACCTTTTGAACTAAAGTAAACCAACTCACCACCATCAACATAAAACAACGATGCAAGAACCGTTAAAATTACTAACTGTATCCATAAAAACGGACGTTTAAATTGACGAAGTGCATTTTTATACCTTAACATATTATAAATAATATATGCACTTGCATAAGCTAAGCCAAAATACAGTCCATAAAAATTTACAATAAGCATACCTGTAACTACAAGTAATACATTTACTATTAGTAGGTAAACAGAAAATTTTTGCTTATCAGACATAGCAATAAAATCATTTGCATCAGAAAATTTAAATTTTAAATTTTTAACCTCTTTTTGTTTAACTTTATAAGCTCTTCGCCCTATTATAAAGCCAAATATTGACGCTGTTACACCTAAAAAAATATAAATTAAAACTAATATCCAAAGTGCATGCATTGGGTTAATATTTGTTGCATGTAATTGTTTCATTGCAAAATTATACAGGTTAGAAAGTATTTTAACAGCGTCCCAGCCATAAATAATTAACAAGGTTAATAGTTTGTGAAACAGTGCACTAAGTACAGCCATTGCTCCGGCAATTATGTATCCAAAAATATTTTTTCCGAAAATAAAAATAAATAATTCTAATAAAATAGCCTCAAAGAAAATGCCTGTCATAGGACCCAAAATTACAGCACTTGGTGAAATTGATTTCATTATTGCACAAATTAATCCTGCACGCCAAATTAAACCATTAATTCGCCAAATTTGCATTACTGACACTACAAAAGCAACGGTAAACACAGCCAACATTGTTCCGGCAAAAGGCAACTGTAAATTATGAAAAAAACTTCCCATAATTATCTCAACCGATGCCCAAAGACTACCAATTACCGATGCTTTTATCCATATATTTTCGTTTTCTTTCATTTAAAATCAATAGCGTCCTAAATAAAAAAATAAATTAAAAAAAACAGAGAGAAGTTTTAAACTCAAATTATCTTTGAGGTGAACAAAAAACAAACTCTCTGATGACAAA
>CAMZKE010000042.1 GCA_947311115.1 uncultured Bacteroidales bacterium
CTTTTTTGAACTTACATAGTTTTTGCTTTGTAAATCAATAAAAACGTTATAGTTTTATACTCTAAAATTTATTTAGGACAGTATTGATATTTTAATCTGTTTGTGGTAAATCCTTATCCACTTGTGATGTATTAAATATTGTTTTCCATAATGATGCCTATTATTTTTGTAAATATAATCTTAACCCGGATTAGTTATTATGGATTTAATTGTTAAATTTTAAATTTCTATGAATAATTCGGGTTAATTTAGTTTGAAATAACCATAAGATATTAATAACTTGCAAAAAACTAAAAAACTACAATGAATAAAATTTGTCCAATTTCTGGTTATAATATTAAAACCAATAGTGATTGGATTATTGTTACTGATAATTATAAAATTGAAATTTCAATTATTGGAAATAACATATTACATACAAAAAACTATGGTTATGCTACATCTCATAGTATTTCTATATCTTGGCCATTAATTGAGAATATAATAAAAACTGAGATAAAAACTGAGAAATTTTTCGTTGTTAACGACTATTCAGAATATAAAGGTGCAAATGCAAAAGTTAGGCTAGAATTTGTTAACTGGATTAAAAAAAATGACGAAAAATTATTAGGTATATACATCTATAACACAAACTCATTCACTAAAATACTATTAAATTCTGGGAAGTTATTACTAAAAGAATTCTCAAAATCACATATTCTTAAAGATTATAGAGAAACCATTTTACGAATAAAAGAAATAAATGAAGTAAACAGCACAACAAATAAAAAAATAGAATGGAAAAAAGGTTTTTCTTTCTTATCAGAAAGCAAAAGAGTTTATACTATTAACAAAATATTTCGTAATGAGTTCGAAACTGCAACAATAAATACTTTTATAATAAACGAAAATATTATATTTAGAAGATATGAAGGACTTTTTAACGATAAAAATTTTGATTCTACGATTAATGAATTTGAAGAATTACTTTTAGATAACAACATTAACAAATATCATTTATATATTGAATATTCTGATAAAGTTTCTATGAGTCTATCTTACAGAAAAAAAGGTATAAATTGGTTCAACAATAACAATCAATTATTAACTGCCGGATTCTTTAATGTTACAAACTTTAACAGGTTAATTATTACTCTGGCAAAACCATTTTTAACGAATATAAAATTAATAAAATTTTCTTTTATTCAAAAAGATTTTAACGAAGCAATAAACGTTATAGAAAACCACGAAAACACTTCAGAAAACATAAAAGAGAGTATTCCTGACATTAATTCTTTATCAAAAAAAGAGCTAAAAAAAGAGCTCGTCAAATTAAGAATTGAAAAAGAAAACATATTAAAAACCCAAAAAATAGAAGTACAAAAAATATATAATAAACTGGGTCGTATTTCTTGGGATGAAAATTATAATTTCGATGAAAAAGCTATTGAAACAGAGAGTGGACCTTTTAAAGATATACATAATGCAATAATAATAATCCAAAATGATATTAAAGAAATTATTCAAAAAAGAGACGATTTAGTTAAAGCAGCAAAAGAATCGGAGAAACTTAAAGCTGCTTTTTTAGCTAACATGAGCCACGAAATCCGCACTCCAATGAATGCCATTATAGGCTTTGCAGATGTATTAAAAAGTTTAACATTTGATAAAAAACAGAAACAATTTTTAAATATTATTTCAAATAGCGGAAACCACTTACTTAAATTAATAAATAATATTGTTGACATTTCAAAGATTCAAGCAGAAGGATTAACATTATCACACTCAAATTTTAATATATACGAACTAATAGAAGAAATTGTTAACGAACTACAGATATTAAAACAAAATGTTGCAATTAAAATAAATATACCTGACAAAGAATTAATAATTTATGCTGATAAAACTAGGATAAAACAAGTATTTATAAACCTACTAAATAACGCTATAAAGTTTACAGAAAATGGCGAGATAAAAATTGGTTACGAATTAAGTAGCGAAAAAATAATATTTTTTGTAAAAGATACAGGAGTAGGCATTTCAAAGAAAGAGCTAAATAAAATTTTTATAAAATTTACACAAGTAGGAAATAATAAAAATAAGATAAATGAAGGTGCAGGTTTAGGGCTTACAATAAGTAAATCAATAATTGAAGCTCACGATGGCAAAATATGGGTCAAATCGGAATTAAATATTGGTAGTACTTTTTATTTTTCACTACCTAGTACGTGTGTTACAAATAATTATATAATTGACAACACAACAAAACTAGGCTGTGAGCTATTACTTACTAACAAAAAAATATTAATAGCAGAAGACAAGGATAGTAACTATCTATTATTAAAAGAATTATTAAACGATAAAAATACACTAATACGAGCAATAAATGGTATTGAAGCTATTAGTATGTATATGTCGGAAAACCCGGATATAATTTTAATGGATATTCAAATGCCTGAATGCAATGGTTTTGAAGCTACTAGAGAGATACGAAAATTAGATAAGAACATTCCTATAATTGGACAAACGGCTTTTGCTATAAAAAAACCTAAAGCAAACTTAATAAAAAAAGGTTTTACAAACCATATTGCAAAACCAATTATTAAATCAGAATTATATAAAATATTAAACGAGTTAGAATTATAAGTTCGTTTTATTAACTTTCTAAAAAACCACCTAAAAGTGATGAACTTTCTTTTCTAGTATTTCCTCCCTGTGGCGATAAAGCTGATATCATTTTACGTATTGGCATTGATTGTATCCAAACTTTACCGGTACCGGAAAGAGTTGATAAAAATATACCTTCGCCACCAAAAATCATTGATTTAAGACCTCCTGCACGTTCAATGCTAAAATCAATACCTTCTTCAAAAGCAACTACGCAACCCGAATCAATTCTTATAGTTTCGTTAGTTAATTGTTTTTCAACCAAAGTGCCACCTGCATGTATAAAAGCCATACCATCACCACTAAGTTTCTGAAGTATAAAACCTTCGCCACCAAAAAAAGTTGCACCAAGTTTTTTATTAAAATGCATACTTATTTTAGTACCTTTTGCAGCACACAAAAAACCATCTTTTTGTACTATTAACGAACCTCCTATACTTTGCAAATCAACAGGAATAATAGTTCCTGGATACGGAGCAGAAAAGGCTACCCTACTCTTTCCAAATCCCCGATGTGTAAAATGAGTTAAAAATAAAGATTCTCCAGTTACCATTCTACTACCAGCCGACAACAATTTCCCCAAAAAACCTTGGTCGGGTTCTGAACCATCACCCATTTTAGTTTCAAATTCTATTCCTTCTTGCATATAGAGCATTGCTCCTGCTTCTGCAATAATTGTTTCTTGCGGATCTAATTCAATTTCTACTAACTGAATATCGTGCCCTTTTATCTCGTAGTCTATTTCGTGTGATTTCATGCTTTTATCCTTAAGTTATATTATTTAAAATTCTTCGCTACATAAAAAATAAAATATTATGTTAAATACAGCGAAGAATCAATCTTTTATTTCGATATAATTATTTACCCGGGAAATTTGCTTTTCGTTTTTCCATAAACGCTGTTGTACCTTCTTTAAAATCTTCGGTAGCAAAACATTTCCCAAACTCAACTGCCTCAGTATTAAACCCATCAACACCATCAGTATAGAAAGCATTTACACAACGTATTACTGCCGAAACAGCAGTTGGTGCAACATTATTTATTTTACCCATTAAATCTTGTGCGGCTTTCATAAGTTCATCTTGTGTTGTAACCTGATTAACAAGCCCTAATACTAAAGCCGCATCAGCCTTTAACATAGCACCGGTAAGTAACAACTCCATAGACTTTCCTTTACCAATAAGTTGAGTTAAACGTTGAGTTCCTCCATAACCTGGCGTTACACCTAAACCAACTTCAGGCTGTCCAAAACGTGCATTATCAGAAGCAATTCGTAAATGACAAGACATTGCCAACTCTAAACCACCACCAAGGGCAAATCCGTTAATAGCTGCAATTACAGGTTTTGGAGAATCTTCAATAATTTTAAATATTCTCATTCCATTACGGCTTAACTCCTCCCCTTGTTCAACAGTAAATTCAGAAAACTCTTTTATATCAGCTCCTGCTATAAACGACTTATCACCTGAACCGGTAATAATTAAGCCTTTAATATCGAAATTATTATACACTTCATTCATTGCTTCTTCTAATTCAGAAAAAACTTGTTTGTTAAGAGCATTTAATGCTTTAGGACGGTTTATTGTTATTTTAGCAACACCGCTATTTACTTCAAATAGAATGGTTTCAAAGTTCATATTATATATTTTTAATTTTGTTAATTTTGCCTTGAAAGTACAATTTTATCGGCATTTTTGCAAATATTAATTAAACCTAATAGCTTTTGACGGAGTAATACGAGAAACTATCATTGAAGGAATAATTAACATAGCAACAGTAACAATTATTGTTGCAATATTTAACAGGAGAAAATATCCAACAGAAAACTCAACAGGAACAGTATCGACATAATACGATTCAGGATCTAATTTAATAAAACCAAAATAATATTGAATTGATAATAAACCAATTCCTATTATATTTCCCCATAAAACTCCTTTTGCAATAAGCATTGCCGAATAATATAAAAATAAATTTCTAATATTTTTATTTTTACTTCCCATCGCTTTTAATACACCTATCATTTGAGTATTTTCTAAAATAATTACAAGTAAACCGGAAACCATATTAAATCCGGCAACAGCAGTTATCAATATTAAAATTACCCATACATTTGCATCAAACAAACCAATCCATTCAAAAAGCATAGGAAAAACATCTTTTATTGACTCAACTCGTAACTTTTGCTTATCGCGATAAACTCCATAACCAACCTGGTTTTGAACTAATTGCTTTGTATTATCTATGTCATCGAAACTAGAAATATTTATTTCTAAACCGGAAATCATATTTTTTTTCCATTTATTAAGTTTTTGAATATGCTTAATATCTATTATTGCATACATTTTATCTAATTCGGGAATACCTGTATTAAAAATACCTGATACAATAAATTTACGAAACCTAATAGGTTTTTGTATAAAATAGGTTAAAATAGTATCTCCTAAACCTATTTGTAATGATTTGGCTGTTTTATCAGAAATTAATATCATATTTGATTTTACAGAATCATTAATATTAAAAACAGTACCACTAATAATATTTTTGCTAAAAAATTCGGAATTAAATGTCGAGTTTACTCCTTTTAAAATTATGCCTTCTACTTGTGTATTATTCTTAAATACTGCCGCTTTGGTAGCGTATTCTTGTACAAAATTTACACCATCAATATTTTTTATTCTGTTTATTAAATCATTATTTTTTGTGATAGGGATAGATTCATAAGAATTATTCAAATCGTAATTAACCACCTGTATATGAGAACCGAAGCCTACAGTTTTACTTTTTATTTGATTTTTAAAACCTACTGAAACCGAAATAGATATAAGCATCACAACAATACCTAAAGCAATACTTATTTGAGCAATTTTAATAATAGGTTTGCTCAATTGTTTTTTACTTTCCTTATCAGAATATATGCGTTTTGCTATAAAAAAATCTAAATTCAATTCTTATTTTTTTGTTGGTCAACAAATTTATATAATATCTTAGTAAATAAGTCGTAAAGCCTCAATAAACTTATCTACATTTTCGTAACGCATAGATTGACCTTTTATAAGATTTAAATAAATCTCGCTATTAGAATAAAATCTTAATGGTTTAGGAAAGACATATTTGGCCGTTGCTTTTCTAATAACTTTGTATATATCAGGCGAAAGTAATTTATGTGGCTGTATATTATAATTAAGCTGTAACATCATTAATTTTAAAGGATTATTATCATTGTACGGAAACACGCCTGTGAGTACGTCATACATTGTTACACCCAAACTGTATATATCAGATTTATTATTAATAAGTGAGTTTACTTTTAACAACATTTCAGGAGGCGAATATAACATAGCAAAATGTGTAATTCCATTATCAATACGCTTACCTATTTTACGAGATTGTCCAAAATCAATAATTGTTGCTTTATAACTATCGTTTATTTTTGTGATTATTATATTTGATGGTTTTATATCTCCATGAACAAAACTATTATCATGCATATACTTAAGTCCGCTTAATATGTCGATAACTATGTTTTTAATTAAAGCATAATCAGACCTTAATAATTTCTTATTTTTTTTTGAGAATAATTGTAAATTTATTCCTTCAATAAATTGTAATATAATAAAATAATCATCCTGAAATTTAAATGATTCGATTATTTTTTGAATATTATTATGTTCATAGATATTTTGAGATTCATTTTTAAATCTAATTATTGCATTATTAATATTTTTTAAATTTTTATTTAGTCTTTTAATTACAACTTTTTGATTTGTAACAGTATTTTTACCTAAAAACACGACAGAAAACTTGGATTTTCCGTTTCCATTAATAGGTCTATTCTCATTAAACTCGTATGTATTTACCCCATTTATTATCATAATACACTGATAAAGATAATAAAAAAAGGGAAGCAATAATGCTTCCCTTTTATATTTTAAGAAAATAATTCGATTATTTATCGTCTTTCTTTTCTTCTTTAGAATCTTTTTTTTCAGATTTCTCTGCTTTAGGCTCAGATTTCTCAGCTTTAGGCTCTGCTTTATTTGCTTTTGCTTTAGGCTTTTCTTCTTTTACCTCTTCCACTTTTGTATCTGTAGTTGCTTCAACTTTAGGAGTGTCTGTAGATTTCTTTTTACCTCTACGTCTTGATGCTTTTTTCTTAGTTGTTTTTTCTGATAACATATTCTCGTTATAATCAACTAATTCAATCATACACATTTCTGCATTATCGCCTAAACGATTACCTAAACGTAATATTCTTGTGTATCCTCCCGGTCTGTCAGCAACTTTTTCAGAAATATCTCTGAAAAGCTCAGTTACAGCATACTTATCTTTCAAATAGCTAAAAACTACACGACGCGAGTGAGTTGTGTCGTTCTTTGATTTTGTAATCAATGGCTCAACATAAAGTTTTAAAGCTTTTGCTTTTGCTACTGTAGTTTTAATTCTTTTATGTAGAATAAGAGACGCTGCCATATTAGATAACATTGCTTTTCTATGAGCAGGCTTCCTTCCTAAATGATTAAATTTCTTCCCGTGTCTCATCTCTTTTTATTCTTTTTCTAATTTATATTTTGTAATATCCATGCCAAAATTAAGGCTATAATTTACTAATAAGTCATCTAACTCAGTTAAAGATTTTTTTCCGAAGTTTCTGAATTTTAATAAATCATTCTTATTAAATACAACAAGGTCTCCAAGTGTATCCACATCAGCAGCTTTTAAACAGTTAAGAGCTCTTACCGATAAATCCATATCAACAAGCTTAGTTTTTAATAACTGACGCATATGTAATACTTCTTCATCAAACTCCTCATTATCTTTTTTCTCTTCATCATCAAGTGTAATCTTTTCATCTGAAAATAACATAAAATGATAAATAAGAATTTTTGCTGCTTCTTTTAAAGCATCTTTAGGATGAATTGAACCATCTGTTTCAATTTCAATAACTAATTTTTCGAAGTCAGTACGTTGCTCAACACGAACATTTGCGGTATGATATTTAACGTTTCTGATAGGAGTATAAATTGAGCTAATCGGAATTAATCCAATTTCACCTGTATCAGTTGTATTTTCCTCTGCTGAAACATAACCACGACCTTTATTTATTTCAATATCCATTTGAATGCGAACACCAGGCTCTAAGTTACAAATAACTAGTTCAGGATTTAAAACTTCGAAAGCTGTTATATATTTTGCAAAATCACCAGCAGTTAAAACTTCCTGTCCTGATACATTAATAGATATTCTTTCGTTTGTAATATCATCTAATTGCTGCTTAAAACGTACTTGCTTTAAATTTAGAACAATTTCTGAAATATCTTCAACTACACCATCAAGTGTAGAAAATTCATGTTCAACACCTTCGATTTTTACCGAAGTTATTGCAAAACCTTCTAAAGATGATAATAGAACTCTTCTAAGCGCGTTACCTACAGTTAAACCATAACCAGGCTCTAAAGGTTTAAATTCGAATAAACCCTTTTTCTCTGAAGATTCTATCATTAATACCTTATCAGGTTTTTGAAATGCCAATATAGCCATAAATAATTATTTAGAATATAATTCAACAATAAGTTGCTCTTTAATATTTTCAGGAATATCCTCTCTGTCAGGAATATTCAAGAATTTTCCGCTCATATCAGCACTATTCCACTCTATCCAAGAGTATTTAGAAGTACTTCGTCCGGCAAGTGAGTCAGTTATTACTATAAGAGATTTTGATTTCTCTCTTACACTAATAATATCTCCCGGTTTTAATGTGTATGAAGGTATGTTTGTTACAGTACCATTCACAACAATATGTTTGTGAGAAACTAATTGACGTGCACCATCACGAGTAGGAGCAATTCCTAAACGAAAAACTACATTATCTAATCTTCTCTCTAAAAGCTGTAATAATACTTCACCTGTTTTACCAGATTGTGAAGAAGCTTTATCAAATAAATTTGAGAATTGTTTCTCTAACAATCCGTATGTATATTTAGCTTTTTGTTTTTCAAGTAATTGTAATCCGTATTCTGAAGTCTTTCGTCTTCTATTAGAACCGTGTTGTCCGGGAGGATATTTCTTTTTTTCAAAATATTTATCTGGTCCGTATATAGTCTCTCCGAATTTTCTAGCAATTCTTGTTTTTGGTCCGATGTATCTAGCCATTTCTTAAATCTTTTAAATTATTAAACTCTACGTCTTTTTGCAGGACGACAACCATTATGAGGTAAAGGTGTAACGTCAATAATTTCTGTTACATCAATTCCTGCATTTGCAATAGCACGTATAGCAGATTCACGACCATTACCAGGTCCTTTCACGTATGCTTTAACTTTTCTCAATCCTAAATCGTATGCAGTTTTTGCACACTCTTCAGATGCAACTTGTGCTGCATAAGGAGTATTCTTTTTAGAACCTCTAAATCCTTTTTTACCAGCTGATGACCAAGAAATTACTTGTCCTTCATTGTTAGTCATACTGATAATGATATTGTTAAAAGATGAATGCACGTGGGCTTGTCCAACCGCTTCAACTTTAACAACTCTTTTCTTAGAACCTTTTGTATTTTTTGCCATAATTCTAATTTCTTATTTCAGTGCTTTTTTCTTGCCTGCAATAGCAACTTTTTTACCTCGTCTCGTTCTAGCGTTGTTTTTTGTATTTTGTCCGCGAAGTGGCAAACCAATTCTATGACGAATACCTCTATAAGATCCAATATCTTGTAAACGCTTAATATTTAATTGAATTTCAGAACGCAGTTCTCCTTCAATTCTATATTCATCTGAAATAATTGTACGAATTTTAGCAAATTCATCGTCAGACCAATCTTGAACTTTCTTATTTCTGTCAATCTCAGATTTATCTAAGATATTTTGGGCAGTACTTCTACCTATTCCAAAAATGTAAGTCAAACTAATCTCACCTCTTTTATTATCAGGAATATCAACTCCAGCAATTCTAGCCATAATCTTTCCTCGTTTATTTATTTAATTTTTTAACCTTGACGTTGTTTAAATTTAGGATTCTTTTTGTTTATAACATAAAGTCTTCCTTTTCTTCTCACGATTTTACAATCTTCACTTCTCTTTTTTACAGATGCTCTTACTTTCATTATTCAATTCTTTATTTATATCTGAATGTAATTCTTCCTTTAGTTAAGTCGTAAGGAGACATTTCTAACTTTACTCTATCGCCAGGTAATATTTTTATATAATGCATACGCATTTTTCCTGAGATATGAGCTGTTATAATGTGCCCATTACCTAATTCTACTCTAAACATTGCGTTCGACAGCGCTTCAATAATCGTGCCATCTTGTTCTATTGACGCTTGTTTTGCCATATTATTTATATTTATTAATCTGCTCTTCTATAATTGAAAAATCTGATAATATATCAGCTTTTCCATCTACAATGGCAATTGAATGTTCGTAATGTGCTGATGGTAAACTATCTTTAGTAAAAATTGTCCATCCATCTTGTGATTGTACGATATTTCTTTTGCCCATATTTATCATTGGTTCAATAGCAATTGTTAGTCCTTCTTGTATTTTTATACCTCTGCCACGTTTTCCATAATTCGGAACTTCCGGTTTTTCATGTAAGTTTTTTCCAACTCCATGACCAACTAATTCTCGTACCACAGAGTATCCGTGCTTTTCAGCATGTTCTTGTACAGCAAAACTAATATCTCCAATTCTTGCACCAACTACAGCTTTTTCAATACCTTTATATAATGACTCTTTTGTCACTTTCATAAGGTCTAGTTTGTCTTGCGATGTTTCTCCAATTGAGAATGTATAAGCAGAATCGCCATGAAAACCATTCATATATACGCCACAATCTATTGAAACTAAATCGCCTTCTTTAAGCTCATAATTGGAAGGGATTCCGTGAACTACCATATCATTAATAGATATACATAAACTATTTGGAAATCCACCGTAGTTTAAAAAACCAGGAACACCACCATTATCTCTAATGAATTCCTCGGCTTTTTTATCTAATAATAAAGTTGTTACACCGGGTTTCAAAAACTCAACTAACATAGCTTCTGTTTTCGACACTAAAAGATTACTTAATCTAAGTAGCTCTATTTCTTCCCTCGTTTTTAAATAAACCATCTTATTCAAAGAACATTACATGCCTGAGGCAACTCCTCCGGCTCTTCCTTTTATTCTACCGGTCTTCATTAAACCGTCATAATGACGCATTAATAAATGACTTTCTATTTGTTGCAAAGTATCAAGCACAACACCTACTAAAATAAGTAGTGAAGTTCCTCCGTAAAACTGAGCAAATTTTCCATTTACACCTGCTAACATTGCGAAAGCGGGTAAAATTGCAATTAATGCTAAGAAAATTGAACCCGGTAATGTAATTTTAGACATAATTGAGTCTAAAAACTCAACAGTTTTCTTTCCTGGCTTAACACCTGGAATAAAACCACCATTACGTTTCATATCATCAGCCATTTGCGTTGGATTAATAATAATTGCAGTATAAAAATAAGTAAATAATACAATCATTAATCCAAAAGTAAAGTTATACCAAAAACCGGTAATATCAGCAAATGCTGCACCAAATCCACTCATCGAATCAGAGTCGGCAAAACCACTTACCATAATAGGTATAAACATAAGTGCTTGTGCAAAGATAATTGGCATTACACCGGCTGCATTAACTTTTAGAGGGATATATTGTCTTACTCCACCATATTGTTTATTCCCTACAACTCTTTTAGCATATTGAACAGGTATTCTACGAGTTCCTTGTACTAACATTATTGAGAAAATAATAACCAATAGCCAAATAACAATTTCAACTAAAAACATTACTAATCCGCCTTGTCCTTCTAAACGCTGTCCTAACTCTCCTAAAAGAGCAAACGGTAAACGAGCAATAATACCAACCATAATGATAAGCGATATACCATTTCCTATACCTTTATCAGTAATTTTTTCACCTAACCACATTACAAAAACAGTACCTGCTGTTAAAACCAACACCGAGGATATAGTAAATAATGTACCAGATAAAACGAAAGCTGATGCGGGTAATTGCGCATATAAGTTTGCTAAATAACTAGGTGCTTGTAATAATAAAATAATTACTGTTAAATATCTAGTAAGCTGATTAATTTTATTTCTTCCGCTTTCACCTTCTTTTTGTAAACGCTGAAAATAAGGAACTGCTATACCTAATAATTGGACAACAATAGATGCTGAAATATATGGCATGATACCTAATGCAAAGATAGATGCATTAGCAAATGCACCACCTGTAAACATATTTAACATCCCCAAAATTCCATCGGCTGTTTGATTCTTTAACGCATCCAACTGAGTTGGATCAATACCTGGAATCACAACAAATGACCCTAATCTATAAATTAATAAAATTCCGAGAGTAAAAAAAATTCTACTTCTCAACTCTTCAATTTTATTAATATTTTTTAATGTCTCAATAAATTTCTTCATTAGGTTTTACTTTTTTTACAAAGATATAATTTTTCCTCCTTTTGCTTCGATAATTTCGATAGCAGATTTAGAAAATTTATTTGCAGTTACTTCTAATTTAGCTTTTAATTCACCATCACCTAAAATCTTTATTAAATCGTTGCTTGATGCAAGCCCGTTGTTTTTTAATATTTCAGGATCTATTTTTTCAATACCTAATTTCTCAGATAATGTTTGTAGTGTACTCACATTAATTGCTTTGTACTCTACTCTATTCATATTTTTGAAACCGTATTTAGGTACACGTCTTTGCAAAGGCATTTGACCACCTTCAAAACCAACTTTTTTTGAATAACCTGATCTTGACTTGGCACCATTATGCCCTCTTGTAGATGTACCACCTCTACCAGATCCTTGTCCACGACCAATTCTTTTATCGCTATGTGTAGAACCTGCAGCAGGTTTTAAGTTATGTAATTCCATGACTTTTTTTCTTTTATTAAATCTCTTCTACTTTTACTAAATGATTAACTTTAGTAATCATTCCTCTAATCACTTGAGAATCTTCGTGCTCACGAAAACTATCTACCTTCTTCAATCCAAGAGCTTCTAAAGTTCTTTTCTGACGAACAGTACTTCCAATTTTACTCTTTACTTGAGTTACTCTTAATTTTCCCATCTTCCAATTATTTATCCGTTAAACACTTTATCTAAAGATACACCTCTAATATTAGCAACAGTGTATGCATCTCTTAATTCTTGAAGAGCTAACATAGTAGCTTTTACTAAGTTATGATTATTTGATGATCCTTTAGATTTTGCTAAGATATCAGTTATACCAGCACTCTCAAGTACTGCACGCATAGCTCCACCAGCTTTTACTCCAGTACCACTTGATGCAGGTTTAATAAAAACTTTTGCACCACCATAATGAGATGATTGCTCGTGAGGGATTGTTCCGTTAATAAGAGGAATTTTAAATAAGTTCTTCTTAGCATCTTCAACACCTTTTCCAATAGCAGTTACAACTTCTTTTGCTTTACCATGACCAATTCCAACAATACCGTTTTCATCGCCAACAACTACAACGGCTGAAAAACTAAATGTTCTACCTCCTTTTGTAACCTTTGTAACTCTATTTAATCCTACTAAACGGTCTTTTAAATCAACGTCAGTAGTTTTTACTTTTTTTATTTCAGACATACTTAAAAATCTTAAAATTTAATTCCTGCTTCACGAGCTGCCTCAGCAACTGCTTTCACTCTACCATGATATAAGTAACCGCTTCTGTCAAATACTACTTGATTTACACCAGCTGTTTTGGCAGCTTCTGCAATAGCAGTACCAACTTTTTTTGATAAATCAGTTTTTGTTAAACCTTTTTTATCAATTTTAAGAGACGATGCAGCACAAATAGTTTTGCTATTAACATCATCAATTATTTGAGCATAAATTTCTTTATTACTTCTGAAAACAGCTAATCTAGGTATTTCAGTTGTACCAGAAATTTTATTTCTAATTCTGCGCTTAATTCTAAGTCTTCTTTCTCTTTTACTTAATGCCATAATTAAACAATTTTCTTATTATGATGCAGCTGTTTTACCAGCTTTTCTTCTCAATTCTTCACCAACAAACTTAATACCTTTTCCTTTATAAGGCTCAGGTGGTCTGAATGATCTTATCTTAGCAGCAACTTGTCCAATAAGTTGTTTGTCATGGCTTTTTAATGTTAATATAGGATTACCACGTTTCACAGCTTCTGCTTCAGCTTTTATTTCCGGGGCAAGCTCGATATAAATAGGGTGAGTATATCCTAAATTTAATTCAAGTATTTGACCTTTAACTTCAGCTTTATATCCAACACCAACAAATTCTTGCTTAGTTTCATATCCTTTAGATACTCCAATAACCATATTATTAATCAATGAACGATATAGACCGTGATACGATCTTACTTGTTTCTCTTCGTTTGCTCTTTTAACAATTATTTGATTTTCTTCTTTAGAAATCGTAATTGAGGGATCAACTTTTTGTGTAAGTTCTCCAAGAGGTCCTTTTACCGTTACAATGTTTTCTTTTGAAACTTCAAAAGTAACATTTTCAGGTAATTCTATAGGTAATTTTCCGATTCGTGACATTTGCTATAATTTTAATAAACGTAGCATAATACTTCTCCACCAATATTCTCTCTTCTTGCTTCTTTATCAGTAATAACACCTTTTGATGTCGATAATATAGCAATTCCTAAACCGTTAAGTACTCTAGGCATATTTTCTTTACCTGCATAACTACGCAAACCCGGCTTACTTACACGAATCAATTTCTTGATTGCTGAAACTTTAGTTTCAGGATGATATTTCAAAGCAATTTTAATTTTACCTTGTAATTTATCATCTTCAAACTTGTAATTTAAGACGTAACCTTTGTCAAATAAAACTTTAGTTATTTCTTTTTTCAGATTTGATGCAGGAATTTCAACGACCTTATGTCGAGCCTGTACGGCATTCCTTATTCTTGTTAAATAATCTGCAATTGGATCAGTCATTTCTTATCCTTTATTTAATTAATTTATTCTACCAACTGGCCTTTTTTATTCCTGGTATTAAACCATTAGAAGCCATTTCTCTAAATTGTATTCTACTTAAACCAAATTGTCTCATATAACCTTTTGGTCTTCCAGTAATAGAACATCTGTTGTGCATTCTATTAGGGTTAGAGTTTCTTGGCAATCTACTTAATGCTTGATAATCGCCTTCTTCTCTTAATTTAGCTCTCTTTTCAGCGTATTTTTCAACTAACTTTGCACGTTTTACTTCGCGTGCTTTCATTGATTCTTTAGCCATAATTAGTCTTTTTTAATATTTTTAAAAGGCAATCCAAATTCTTTAAGTAAAGCGTAACCTTCTTCGTCGGTTTTTGCTGTAGTTACAAAGGTAATTTGTAATCCCATAATTTTACTAACTTTATCAAGAACTATTTCAGGAAAAATAATTTGTTCTTGTATTCCAAGAGTATAATTACCTTTACCATCAAATTTATAATTGATACCTCTAAAATCTCTGATACGAGGAATTGCAATAGAAACTAATCTTTCAATAAACTCGTACATTTTTTCTTTTCTCAAAGTTACCATAACACCAATTGGCATTTTTTTACGTAACTTAAAGTTAGAAATATCTTTTTTAGATAATGTTGACATTGCTTTTTGTCCAGTTATTTCTGTTAACTCTTTTACGGCAACATCAATTAATTTTTTGTCTGTAATAGCTTCTCCAATTCCTTGATTGATAACAATCTTTTCTAAACGTGGAACTTGCATTACTGAAGTATAATTAAATTGCTTTGTTAAAGCATCTTTAATTTCGTTATCATACTTCGCTCTATATGTTGGTACGTAACTCATTATTTAATTTCCTCCCCAGATTTTTTAGCAAAACGAACTAATTTATTTTTATCATTTAATTTTCTACCAATTTTAGATGGCTTTCCATCTTTAGGATCAGCAATTAATAGATTTGAAATATGTATAGCAGCTTCTTGCTCAATTATTCCTCCTTGTGGATATGCAGCATTAGGTTTGGTATGTTTTTTCACCATATTAACACCTTCTACAATCGCACGTTCTTTCTCACGTAATACTTCTAGTACTTTACCTTTCTGACCTTTATATTCGCCAGTAATAACTACTACTGTATCACCTTTCTTTATATGAAATTTTCTACTCATAATCTCAATTTTTTAAAGTACTTCAGGTGCTAAAGAAACTATTTTCATAAATTTCTTATCTCTTAACTCTCTCGCTACAGGACCAAAAATACGTGTTCCTTTCATCTCTCCTGTTGGATTCAATATTACGCAAGCGTTTTCATCAAAACGAATATATGAACCATCAGGTCTTCTCACTTCTTTCTTTGTTCTAACAACAACTGCTGTTTGCACTGATCCTTTTTTTGTATCAGCATTAGGCAATGCCTTTTTAACTGCTACAATAATTTTATCACCTAAAGATGCATATCTAGTACCGGTACCACCTAGTACACGAATACATAATACTTCTTTTGCGCCACTGTTGTCAGCTACTTCTAATCTTGATTCTTGTTGTATCATAATTATTTAGCTCTTTCAAGAATTTCTATTACTCTCCAATTCTTATTCTTACTAAGAGGTCGAGTTTCCATTATTTTAACAGTATCACCAATGTGTGCATCATTCTTTTCATCATGTGCAGTAAACTTTTTAGTTTTATTGATGAACTTTCCGTACATAGGATGTTTTTCTTTTGTACGAATAGCAACAACAACAGATTTCTCCATTTTATCACTAACTACAATCCCTATACGCTCCTTACGAAGATTTCTTTTATTCTCTTCCATCTCTACTATTTTTTAGCATCAGTCAATTCTCTGCTCCTTAATTCTGTATTTAAGCGAGCAATATTTTTCTTAGTCTCCGTCAATTTATGAGGGTTGTCAAGTGGTGAAACCGCATGATTTAATCTTTGTTTTAATAATAAAGACTTCTCCTCCTCAATTCTCTCTACAATTTCAGGAGTACTAAGCTCCTTTATCTCTGAATTTTTCATTTCAAACAAATTTTAAATTATTCTACGAAATCACGTCTTACAACAAACTTAGTCTTTACAGGAAATTTCTGTGCTGCTAAACGAAGTGCTTCTTTTGCAATATGCAAAGGTACTCCTTCTGCTTCAATTAACATTCTTCCCGGAGTAACTGGGGCAACAAATCCTTCTGGTGCACCTTTACCTTTACCCATTCTAACCTCTGCAGGTTTTTTAGTAATAGGTTTATCTGGAAAAATTCTAATCCAAATTTGGCCTTCTCTCTTCATATAACGTGTAACCGCTTGACGAGCTGCCTCAATTTGGCGTCCTGTAATCCACTTTTCTTCTAATGTTTTAATACCAAATGATCCGTAAGCCAATTGGTTGCCTCTCTGAGCATTACCTTTCATCTTGCCCTTTTGCATTCTACGAAACTTGGTCTTTTTCGGCTGTAACATTTTCTATAGTATTAAATTATTTTCTACGTTTCTTAAAATTCCCTTTTCTATGGTTTCCTCCACCGTGGTTACCACCTTTTTTAACTTTTTGTCCAAAGTTAGGCGATAAATCACGTTTACCATATACTTCTCCTTTAAATATCCAAACTTTAACACCTAAAAGACCAGTCTTTGTCAATGCTTCAGAAAGATGATAATCGATGTCTGCACGTAATGTATGCAAAGGTATTCTACCTTCTTTATACATTTCTGTACGAGCCATTTCAGCACCATTTAATCTTCCTGAGATTTGAATTTTAATTCCTTCTGCACCCATTCTCATCGTAGCAGCTATAGCCATTTTAATTGCTCTTCTAAAAGCAATTCTACCTTCAAGTTGCCGAGCAACATTGTCAGCAACTAAATGCGCATCTAATTCAGGGCGTTTTATTTCAAATATGTTTATTTGAACACCCTTTTTAGTTATCATTTTAAGCTCTTCTTTAAGCTTATCAACTTTTTCACCACCTTGTCCGATAATTATACCCGGACGAGCTGTGTTTATAGTAACTGTTATAACTTTTAAAGTTCTTTCAATTACAATTTTAGAAATACTTGCTTTTGCTAAACGAACTTTAAGATATTTTCTAATTTTGTCGTCTTCAAGAATTTTTTCAGCATATTTCCTTCCTCCGTACCAATTAGAATCCCATCCTTTTATGAATCCAAGTCTGTTACTTATAGGATTAATTTTCTGTCCCATACTATGCTTCGTTATTATTAGTTAAACTGTCAATTATCAAAGTCACGTGATTAGATCTTTTCTTAATTCTGTGAGCTCTACCTTGTGGTGCAGGTTGTATTCTTTTAAGAACACGTCCTGAATCTACAGATATTTGTTTCACGAATAAGTCGCTATCCTCTAACCTTGCACCTTCGTTTTTTTGTTGCCAGTTAGATATTGCAGATTTTAGAAGTTTTTCTAAACGTATTGATGCTTCTTTAGGACTAAAATGTAGTATATCTAAAGCTTTGTTTACCTCAACACCTCTTATCTGATCAGCTACAAGTCTCATTTTACGAGGAGATGTTGGACAATTATTTAACTTTGCTAAATAAGTAGTCTTCTTCTCTTCTTTTAAGCTATTAGCTTTATTTCTCTTTCTTGCTCCCATCTAAATCTACCTTTATTTTTTTCTAGTACCAGCATGACCACGGAAGTTACGAGTTGATGAAAATTCACCAAGTTTGTGTCCAACCATATTCTCAGTAATATATACCGGTATAAATTTGTTTCCATTATGAACAGCTACAGTATGACCTACAAAATCAGGAGTTATCATTGATCTTCTCGACCAAGTTTTAACTACTTTTTTCTTGCCAGACTCGTTCATCTCAAGTATTCTTTTCTCTATTTTGTAATCAACAAAAGGACCTTTTTTTAACGATCTACTCATACCTACTATTTTTTCCTACGTTCAACTATAAGCTTACCAGAAGCTTTATTTACATCTCTTGTTCTATAACCTTTAGCAGGCAATCCTTTTCTTGATCTAGGATGACCTCCTGATGATTTTCCTTCACCACCGCCCATTGGGTGATCTACTGGGTTCATTACAACACCTCTTACTCGAGGTCTTCTTCCTTGCCAACGAGTACGTCCTGCTTTACCAGACTTCTCAAGTGAATGATCAAGGTTTGAAACTGTTCCAATAGTAGCTCTACAAGTAATTAATACTTTTCTAATCTCACCTGATGGTAATTTTAAAAGAGCATATTTTCCTTCTCTTGAAACTAATGAAGCGTATGAACCAGCACTTCTTGCCATTACAGCACCACGTTCTGGTTGTAACTCAATGTTATGAATAATTGTTCCTAGTGGAATATCGGATAAAAATAATGTGTTTCCTAATTCTGGCTCTGCTTCTTTGCCAGACATTATTTTTTGTCCAATCTTTAATCCGTTTGGTGCAACTATATATTTCTTTTCGCCATCAGCATAAACAACTAAAGCAATACGTGCTGTTCTGTTAGGATCATATTCTATTGTTTTAACTGTTGCTTCCATACCATCTTTGTTTCGTTTGAAATCGATGATACGATAACGTTTTTTGTGACCACCACCAATATAGCGCATAGTCATTTTACCTTCGCTATTACGTCCACCAGATTTATTTAATCCAACAGTTAGCGATTTCTCAGGTACAGACGTTGTAATATCGTCAAAGGTACCTATAGTCTTATGTCTTGTACCGGGTGTTACCGGCTTAAATTTTCTTACTCCCATCTCAATTAAATATTGCTATAAAAATCAATTACCTCTCCGTCAGCTAAAGTAATAATAGCTTTCTTGTAAGAATTTGTATTTCCGGTTATTACACCTGCTTTAGTATTTCTACTTTTCTTTTTTCCACCATATACCATTGTATTAACTCTGGCAACGGCTACTCCGTATAGTTCTTCTACAGCTTGCTTAATTTGAATTTTATTTGCTCTTTTATCTACAACAAATGCATAACTATTCAAACTTTCTGCTTGCTCAGTATATTTTTCTGTTACTATTGGTTTAATCAATATCTCCATCTCAATATCCTTCCTATTTAATTAAACATATTATTTAACTCAGTAACAGCACTTTCAACAAAAACTATTTTGTTATTATCAGTAACAACATATGTATTAAGCTCTGATACTAAAGCTACATTAAAACCTTTAATATTTCGGGCTGACAAATATATGTTATTATTTACTCCTGTTAAAACTAATAAAGACTTTTTATCGCTAATTTTCAAATTATTCTGAATATTAACAATACTTTTTGTTTTTATTGCATCAAAAGCAAAATCCTCTACAACAATAATGTTTTCATTTTTTGCTTTATAAGATAAAGCTGATTTACGAGCTAAAACTTTAAGTTTTTTATTCAATTTAAAAGAATAATCTTTTGGTCTAGGACCAAATGCTCTACCACCACCACGTAAAACCGGCGACTTAATACTACCCATACGAGCGGTACCAGTACCTTTTTGTTTCTTAATCTTACGGGTACTACCTGTTATCTCACCTCTTTCTTTAGACTTATGTGTTCCTTGTCGCTTATTAGCCATATATTGTTTTACGTCAAGGTAAACAGCATGTTCGTTAGGCTCAATACCAAATATTGAATCATTCAATTCAACACTCTTACCGGTATCTTTACCTTCTATATTTACAACTTTTACTTTCATTACTTCTCAACTATTATATATGAACCTTTTGCTCCTGGAACAGAACCTTTAACTAACAATAAGTTTTTTTCTGCGTCAATCTTAATTATTTTAAGATTTAACATTTTAACTTTATCGCCACCTGTACGGCCTGCCATTCTCATTCCTTTAAAAACACGACTTGGGTCAGAAGAAGCTCCTAATGAACCTGGAGCTCTTAAACGGTTATGTTGTCCGTGAGTTGCATCGTTTACTCCACGGAAATTATAACGTTTTACTACTCCTTGAAATCCTTTACCCTTAGAAGTTCCTGTAACATCAATCCATTGGTCATCGTTAAAAATATCCAAAGTTAATGTATCACCAACTTTCCATGTGTCTTTGTAATTACTAAACTCAGCTAATACTCTTTTTGGAGTAGTACCTGCTTTTTTAAAGTGCCCTTTTAAAGCGTTTACGGTGTGCTTTTCTTTTTTCTCACCGTACCCAATTTGTAGAGCTTCGTAGCCGTCCTTTTCAGAGGTTTTTACTTGTGTAACAACACAAGGCCCTACCTCTAAAACAGTGCATGGAATATTTTTTCCCTCGGCACTGAATACTGAAGTCATTCCGACTTTTTTTCCTATTAATCCTGGCATCTATCTAATTTATCAAACTTTTATTTCTACTTCTACACCACTTGGCAATTCTAATTTCATTAAAGCATCAATGGTTTGAGGTGTTGAACTATAAATATCTAACAATCTCTTGTGTGATGCTAACATAAACTGCTCGCGTGATTTTTTATTAACAAACGTAGCTCTTAAAACAGTAAATATTCTTTTGTGTGTTGGTAATGGGATTGGCCCAGTAACAATAGCACCAGTTTGTTTAACTGTCTTAGCAATCTTCTCAGATGATTTATCAACTAAGTTATGATCGTACGATTTTAATTTTATTCTGATTTTCTGGCTCATTTTATTTTCTGTTTAAGCTTTACCTTCAATTATTTCTTTTTGTAAGTTTGCATTTACAGGTGCATAGTGAGAAAACTCCATTGTTGAAGTTGCTCTACCTGATGTAATAGTTCTTAATGCTGTTACATATCCAAACTGCTCTGATAATGGGACCATTGCTTTTACAACTTTTGCTCCACCTCTATCTTCCATTCCTTCAATCTGACCTCTACGACGGTTAAAGTCTCCTATAACATCACCCATGTAATCCTCAGGTGTAACTACTTCAACTTTCATAATAGGTTCTAAAATTTGAGGTCCGGCTATTTTACATGCATTTTTAAATGCCTGTTTTGCACAAATTTCGAAAGATAATTGGTCTGAATCTACTGCATGAAACGAACCATCTTTTAATGTTACTTTTAAACTATCTACTTCATAGTTTGCAAGAGGGCCGTTCAACATTGCAGTTTTGAAACCTTTCTCAATTGATGGAATATATTCTTTAGGAATATTACCTCCTTTAATTTCATTAACGAACTCTAAACCTGGTTTATCTTTATCTGCAGGCTCAATTGTAACAACAATATCAGCAAATTTACCACGACCACCACTTTGTTTTTTAAACACTTCTCTGTGATCAACAACTTTTGTTATAGCCTCTTTATAATTAACCTGAGGTTGTCCTTGATTACAATCAACTTTAAATTCACGTTTTAAGCGGTCAACTATAATCTCTAAGTGTAATTCTCCCATACCACTAATAATAGTTTGCCCTGAATTCTCATCAGTTTTAACTTTAAAAGTAGGATCTTCTTCGGAAAGTTTACCTAAAGCCATACCTAATTTATCAACATCCTTCTGTGTAACAGGTTCAATAGCTATACCAATTACAGGGTCAGGGAATGTCATTGACTCTAATGTTAGAGGGTGACTTTCTACTGTTAAAGTATCACCGGTTCTGATATCTTTAAAACCAACGGCTGCGCAAATATCACCAGCGCCAATAACTTCTTTAGGATTTTGTTTGTTTGCATGCATTTGATACAAACGAGATATTCTCTCTTTTTTTCCTGTACGGTTATTTAAAACGTGACTTCCAGCTTTAATTTCACCTGAATAAACTCTTATAAAAGCTAAACGTCCAACAAATGGATCTGTAGCAATTTTAAAAGCTAAAGCAGCCATAGGTTCTTTTTCAGATGGTTTTCTTATTTCAGTTTTATCCGTACTTGGGTTTACACCCTCAATACCATCTATATCAAGTGGACTTGGCTTTAATGCAGCAACAGCATCAAGTAAACGCTGTACCCCTTTGTTTTTAAATGCTGAACCACACATTACAGGAATAAATGTTCCGTCAAGTACAGCTTGTCTAGTTGTTGCTAAAAGCTCATCAACTGTAATTGAATCAGGATCTTCGAAATATCTTTCTAATAATTCGTCGTTTGATTCTGCTATAGTTTCAATTAACTTTTCTCTCCATTCAGCTACAGTATCAACTAAATCTTCAGGAATTTCGACATAATCATACTTAGTGCCTGTTTTATCATTATCATCCCAAACAATAGCTTTATTTTCTAACAAATCAACAATTCCTTTAAAGTTATCTTCTGCTCCAATAGGAACCTGAAGAGGTATTGGATTTGCTTTAAGTCTGTCTTTAATTTGTTCTAATACGCTGAAAAAGTCTGCACCTGTTCTATCCATTTTATTAACGAACGCAATTCGTGGTACATTATATTTATCAGCTTGTCTCCATACTGTTTCAGATTGTGGTTCAACACCTCCAACAGCACAAAATACAGCAATTGCTCCATCAAGAACTCTTAACGATCGTTCAACCTCAACGGTAAAATCAACGTGACCGGGAGTATCAATAATATTAATTTTATGATCAACACCTTTATACTTCCAAAATGTAGTAGTAGCTGCTGATGTAATAGTAATTCCTCTCTCTTGCTCTTGCTCCATCCAATCCATGGTTGCAGCTCCGTCATGTACTTCACCAATTCTATGAGTTATACCTGTATAATACAAAACACGCTCAGTAACAGTTGTTTTACCAGCGTCAATGTGTGCCATTATACCAATATTTCTTGTATATTTTAAATCCTTGCTCATTCTATCTCTCTGCTCAATCTATAAATTAAAATCTGAAGTGAGAGAATGCTTTATTAGCCTCGGCCATCTTATGCATATCTTCTTTCTTCTTAAATGCTCCACCTTCTTCTTTATATGCGGCTAAAATTTCTTCAGCTAATCTTTCAGCCATTGGCTTACCTGTTCTTTTACGTGCGAAAAGAATAATAAACTTCATAGCGTAAGTTATTTTTTTATCACCTTTAACTTCGCTAGGAACTTGAAATGTTGCTCCACCAATACGGCGACTTTTCACTTCAACAGAAGGCGTAACGTTAGCCATTGCTTTTTTCCATATTTCTAAAGGTGTAACACCTTCTTCTTTATTTCTTTTTTCTACTAAATCTAATGCATCGTAGAAAATATTAAAAGCAGTACTTTTTTTACCCTGCAACATCATATTGTTAACAAATTGTGTAACCAATCTATCATTAAACTTTGGATCTGGTAACAGTATCCTCTTTTTTGGTTTAGACTTTCTCATTACTTAAATCCTTTATTTTTTCTTTGGACGTTTTGCTCCGTATTTAGATCTTCTTTGTGTTCTTCCATCAACTCCTGATGTATCTAATGCACCACGTACAATATGATATCTTACACCAGGTAAGTCTTTTACTCTTCCTCCTCTAATTAACACGATAGAGTGCTCTTGTAAGTTATGACCTTCGCCCGGAATATAAGCGTTAACCTCTTTACCATTTGTTAGTCTCACTCTCGCTACTTTTCTCATCGCTGAGTTTGGTTTCTTTGGCGTTGTAGTATATACACGCACACAAACTCCTCTTCTTTGTGGACAGGCTTCCAACGCAGGCGAACTACTTTTGTCCTGCATTTTCTTTCTACCTTTTCTAACTAATTGCTGTATAGTCGGCATACATTATTTATTTAAATCAAAAATTATTTTTATAAATTGGCTTGCAAAAGTAGAGTTTATTTTTTTTATAAACAACACTTTGTTAATTATTTTTTCATTCAACTATCAATAATTAAAAAAAAATGGGAAATGAGGGTATTTAAATAACTGTTTGAAATGATAAATATTGGAAATAATAAAGATTCTTTTTTTAATAAAAAAGTATTATCCTTTACAGTAAATCAAAACATAAAAAAGCAATAACCCGCATTATTCATAGAATTCAATAACACTACGTATAATCTGTTTATAAACAGTCGATTATCACAAAACCCAACTCACCCAAATTTGGGTGATTATATTTTTCAATATAGGTATAATAGACAAAATGGTTGCACTTTATAGGCAATTTTTTCCATGTGGACAAAATGGTTGCACTTTTTTAGCATAATAATTCTAAAACTGAAAATATAGATA
>CAMZKE010000043.1 GCA_947311115.1 uncultured Bacteroidales bacterium
CTTTAATATAAATGCGTACACTATCAGGTGTAACACGCATATACTCGTTTGTTATTGATTTATCTAGACGATAACCACCAATTGCAAAACCACCTTTATCGTTATTTCCATACATTGCGTCATCATCTTTTACATAAACTCTAACACCACCATCGTAAACTGCAAATATTGTTTGCCCATCTTTGTTTTTTACTTCAAAAAGTGGCAATGTATCGCTTACAGCTGAATCGCCTTGTACTACTAGCTTACCTTGAGGGTTTTCTAAGCCAACTCCTACATTTTGTGAGTTTGTGTTATAAATATCATCACCATGTGTTGCCCATTTATTTGTATAATCACCTAAATATACTTGTCCACCGTTTGATAAATATAATGTATCGTTAGAGAAATTAAGTATTTGTAGTTCATTAGTGTTGTCATCATCAGCATTTAAATTTGACCAAGCAGAACCATCCCAAAACCATGCAGAATGTGTATCTGTATCGTAAACTAACATAGATTCTGTTGTTGGATGAAAGGCTTGTCTTTGAGCTGTTGTAAATCTTGGTATTAACACACCCATATTGTGATGTGCTGACTTAATATCTAGAATAGCATCACTTGCCGGTGCAGTGCCATCATCGTTAATTCCTACATTTTGAGAAAATGCTATAGTGTTTACAAAAAATATTATGCTTATAATAAATGCTTTTTTCATTGTCTTATGTTTTATTTAAAAATCACTTTCTAATTTGGTTGAATTTAATCTGTTTGAGTTAAATTTCCTGTCCTGAGGCATTTAAATACTGTTTTCTATTATAGATACCAAATTAACGCCAAACGCTATATAACGTATTTTGATATCGTTGGTTTGATACCTCGTTCGCTTGCAACAAGGACATTCTTTTTAAGCCCATTTTCAACCTAAATATATTATTAAAATATTTACAACCAACTTATATTATTTTAAGGTCTATAAAACTTACTAAACGTAACAATATTTTTATTTAGTGTGCAATTACTAATAGTAAAAGCAACAATAAAGAAAGGGAGATTATAAAACAAACCTCCCTTAACATACTGAGAAAAAACTATTTTACTTACTTTATAACACTATTTAATATTTGTTTATTATATATCTTCGTGAGGTAAATTTGCTTGTACAGTGTTTGTACTATTATCTACATTAACTTGTGCATATGCTGAACAATGATGTACAGTTGTGCATGAGTTAATAGATAAAACTAATCCGGATAGAATTGTAATAATTAATATTGTTTTTTTCATTTTAATACGTTTTTTATGTTATTTCGATTACAAATATATATGTGTAACATTATAATTACAAGACAAGACTATTTCGTGTACTGAATAGTTATATTATCGTAGTGCTTTTATTAGTAAACGTATTTTTGATTTATTTATGTGTTACATGTTGTTTAATGCATTTAATACTAACTCTTTTTTTCTATGAGAAACAGGAATCTTGCTTTCATCAGTCATATAAATAATTCCTGTATCACGTTTTTCATATTTCACAATATTATCTATATTTATAAGATGCGATTTATGCACACGAATAAAACCATATTCTTTTAATAGCTCATCGTATTCTTTCAGAGTTTTAGAAATTAAAATTTTCTTTTGGTTGTTTAAAAAAATCATTGTGTAATTTCCATCAGATTCGCATCGAATAATATCTGATATTTTGGTAACATAAATACTTTCTTGTGTTTTTAAAACTATTTTTTTTTCTTTTATATTTTTGTTAGTATAATTACTTATAAATGTTTCTATTTTTAATTGTTCTTCATCTTTTTTTATAGTTACTATTGCGTTCTGTATTGATGATATAACCTCATCTTCGTCTAATGGTTTTAGTAAAAAATCGAAGGCACTACTTTTAATTGCATTTAAAGCATATTCTTGATGAGCTGTAACAAATATAATCTTAAAATTATGCTTTTGAATTTGGTTTAATATATCAAAACCAGTTCCATCGGGTAAATTTATATCTAAGAAAACAATATCGGGTGATTTTTTAGTCAATAAATTTACACCATCTTTAACATTATAGGCCTGACCTATAATACTTATTTCTTTAAATATACCACCTATTACTCCTTTTAAAATTCTGTGTGTCAATTCTATGTCATCAATAATAATTGCTTTTATCATACTAAAAAAATTAAAATTCTGTTAAAAATGGTATTTCAAATTGTACTGTTGTTCCTTTATCATTGTTTTCAAGAATATGCAATCTAAAGTTTTTATATTTTTTACCCATTAATGATTTTAATCGTTTCTTTGTAATATCTGTTGACATTGATTTATGATTTATATTAGATGTAGCAGCTTTTAAACCTTTACCATTATCAATAATTTCAATTTTTAAATTGGTATTTATTTTTGAGAATTTAATTAGTATATTGCCTTTATAATCTATATTGTTAAAGCCATGTTTTATAGAGTTTTCTATAAATGGTTGGACTAACATTGGTGGTATTAAAACATTATCGGTATCAATATCATTGGTATTTATTATTTCAAAATCGAAATTATCATTATTCAATAATTTTTGGAATGTTAAATAATTTTCAATAATCTCAATTTCCTCATCAATTGTAATATAATTTTGTACAGAGGTTTCGAGAATAAGACGTAACAAACGTGAGAACTTAATTAAATATTTATTTGTTTTAGCAGTATCGTTTTGTGTTAAGAAATTTTGAATAGCATATAACGAATTGAAAATAAAATGAGGATTCATTTGTAAACGTAAGAGTTTTTGCTCTATTTCAAGAGCAACTTTTTCTGATTTAAGTTTTTGATGGTTATAAACTAATATAAAAACTACTATTGAAAGAAATAGTACAATAATCGCAATTATTAGTAAATATCTATTATTTCTTTCTTTATTGCTTAATATTTCTTCATTTTTTGTAAGAATTTCTATTTTATGTTGTTTTTCTTTGGTTTCAAAAGCTACTTCTAATTCTGCAAATTTATTTGCACTATTTATTGATAGTGTACTATCGCTATATTGTTTATCAATATTGGCATAATAATAAGCTTTTTTATAATCTCCAATTTTACCATAACACTGTTTCATTAATGAAGCAAACCTCGACATTTGCTGATAATTATTATCTGTTTTAGCCATTACAAAAGCTGAGTCTAAGCCCTCTAACGCTTTTTTATAATTTTGTTTTTTATATTCAAGCTCTGAAATATAGTATATCATATCTGCTGCATCAAAATTAGACCCTGTAATTTTATAATTATTTAAAGCTTCTTGAGCATAAAACGCAGCTTTTTTATACCTTTTTTGTTTATAATAAATTTTTGATAATGCTGATTGACATTTTCCTAAATTTAATAGGGCTTTATTTTGGCTAAAATAATTTAGTGCTTCTAATATATTTTTCTCAGCTAAATTAAATTTATCTTGCCTTAGTTGTATTGTTCCAATATTTAATTTTGTTACAGATAAACTAAATGTATCTTTTTGATTTATAAATATACTACTTGCTAGGTTATAATAGCGAATAGCTTTTTCATATTTAAATGTTTTAAAATAAAGATTCCCTATAGCTCCATAAGAAAATGACAAACCTTTTTCATTATCTAATTTCTTATATAAATCAACAGTTTTAATAAAATATTCTATAGCTTTTTCGTACTCACCTGTAATCATATAAGTATTACCAAGATTTCCATATGCAGCAATTACACGTACAGTATCATTAATATTTTTTGCAATATTTACTACTTTTTCGAAAAATACTTTTGCTTCAGCAGTTTTACCTGCTTCATTTTTTAAAATCCCATAATTTATAAAAATTCGAGTTAAGGTTTTTTTTAAATCATATTTTTCAGCTATTATTTTTGCTTCATCTAAAAATATTGCAGCAGAATCAGGATTAGAATAAAATATTTTATTCGATAATTTAATAATAGAATCTATTTGCGTAGCAATTTTTTCTTGACTAAAAACTACGTTATAAAATATTATTAAAAATAATATTAAAACTTTAATTTTCATTGTTGTTTTTTCTCAATTACAAAGATATAAAAATATTATTGATTATTTACCTAATAGTGTTTTTTAGTAATAACAACCTAAGTTTGTAAAAATGAATCTCCTCGCCACAAGCGGACGAGGTATCGTTTTGGAATACTATTTTTTATACGTCCCAAGGGACGGGGAATTAAACCCAAACAGATTAAATATATTTATAAAAGTAAATCAGTAGTAAATTTGATGTTTACAACAAAAGTAGAAGTAGTAAAGGTTTTAGACAATCAGTTGATGTATTACAGATAAATTTACTATATTTCTGTATGGAAATATCAAGTTGATTCTTTAACCCGAATATATAGCTCAAAACCATATAAAAATATCTCATTTATTATTTTTATCTTTGCTCGCTTATGCAAAAGTTCGATATTGTAATAATTGGTAGTGGTTTAGGTGGTTTACAAACCGCTTATATTCTTTCAAAAGAAGGATATAATGTTTGTGTGCTAGAAAAAAACCATCAGTTTGGCGGTGTTACTCAAAATTTTGTACGCGATGGGGTTAAATTCGATACAGGAATACACTATATTGGTAGTTACGATAAGGGACAGACTTTATACAATTATTTTAAATATTTTGGGTTAACCAAAAAGTTAGACGTAAAAAAACTAAATACAAATGATTTTGATATTATAAGTTTTAATAACGAAAATAAATGGTATAATTACGCTAATGGCAATGAATTTGCAAATCAGTTAATTGAATATTTCCCAAAAGAGAAAAATGCAATATTAAAATATTGGAATAAATTACAAGAAATATCCGACTCGTTACCACTTTTTAATTTTGAATATTCTCCAAAATTTAGTCCTAGAAACAAAGATGTTACTAGTGGTATTTACGATTATTTAAAAACAATTACTACAAATAAACGTTTGCAAAATGTTTTAACCGGAAGTAATATGATTTACGCCGGAGACAAACATAAAACACCTATTTATGTACATTCGGTAATAAATAAATCGTATATTGATAGTGCTTATAAGTTTAATGATGGAAGCGAGCAATTAGCTAAAGAATTAATAAAATCGATAAGAGAGTTTGGCGGTACAGTTTTAAATAAAAAAGAAGTCGTAAATTTCTCGTTTAAAGATAAAGAAATAGAATTTGTTGAAACAAAAGATGGTGAATTATATTATGCCAATAAATTTATTTCAAATATTCACCCTCGCCGAACTTTTGAAATGATTCCTCGAGAAAAAGTGCGAAAAGCATTTTATAACAGAGTACAAAGTGTAAATAATACAATATCTTACTACAATTTATTTATTACATTTAAAGAAAAATCGTTTAAATATTTTAATTCTAATGTTTATCATATAAATGGCGATACATCGTGGGTAGCATCATCGTATAAAAAGGAAAAATGGCCTCAGTATTTTATGTTTATTCCTACACAGAAACACCCTAACGATGAGTATGCTAATGGAGCCAATGTATTTACTTATATGAAATTTGATGAGGTATTAAAATGGAAAAATACTACTATAGAAAAACGAGGCGATGAATACAAAGCTTTTAAACAGAAAAAAAATGACCAATTTCTTAATGCAATAGAGATGCGTTTTCCTGATATTAGAAAACATATTAAAAATATTTATTCATCAAGCCCACTTACTGTACGCGATTATACAGGTTGTAATGATGGTGCAATGTACGGAATATCAAAAGATTATAACAATCCGTTACACTCGTATTTTACTCCAAAAACAAAAGTGCCAAACCTATTGTTAACAGGGCAAAATACAGTTCTTCACGGAGTTGTAGGCGTAACAATTGGCTCGGTATTAACCGCAGGCGAAATTGTTGGTTTAGAATACTTATTTAGTAAAATAAAGAAAAAAATATAAATGAAAAAATACGATATAGTAGTTATAGGCTCCGGATTAGGAGGTTTGTCAACCGGATTAATTTTAGCCATGAACGGATATAAAGTTTGTGTGTTGGAAAAAAACCATCAGATTGGAGGAACTTTACAAACCTTCTCTCGAAAAGGTTGTTGTTACGACACAGGGCTTCATTATTTAGGCAGCTTAGATAAAGGTCAAATTTTGTATAAATTTTTCAAATATTTTGACATTTTAGATATGCTCGAACTCCGCCGTATGGATAATAATGGCTTTGATATTATTAATCTTGCCGGTACCGAGTATAAGTATGGAATGGGTTACGAAAACTTTGAAAAACAAATGCTCATAAGTTTTCCTGCTGAAGCAGATGCAATAAAAAAATATATTACCAAAATGAAAGAAGTTTCCAATTCTTTCGATTTATATAATATGCGATATCCGGTTACTTTTAGTTTCGACAGTGTTGAGGCTTTAAGCGAAAATTTACAAGAATATTTAAAATCTATCACTAAAAACAAAGCATTACAAAATGTATTAGCCGGAATAAATGTTATCTATGCTCAATCGCCCGAAGATACTTCGGTTTATATGCATGCACTAATTTTTAATTACTATATAAATTCATCGTACCGTGTCCTTGGTGGTGGGCAAAAAGTTGCCGATGCTTTTGCTACCGCTATAAAAAACAAATCTGGAACTGTTATAACAAAAAAAGAAGTTGTAAAATTTAATTACACCGGCAATAATATTTCATCGGTTTTAACAAAAGATGGCGATGAGTTTTTTGCTGATAAATTTATATCAAACCTACACCCTGAAGTTACCATTGAACTTGCCGGAGAAGAACATTTTCGTAAAGCATATGTAAATCGTATAAAACGATTAAAAAATGGTATCTCAAACTTTGCTTTACACATAAAATTAAAAGAGAAAAACTTTCCTGTAAATCAGTCAAATTATCATTATTATAAAGAAAATTCTGTGTGGGGTGTTGCAACTTACGATGAAAATAATTGGCCAAAAAACTTCTTGCTTTACACTCCTGAAGATGATGCTAATCAGACTACTACCGATTGTATTAGTGCTTTTACATATATGAAAATTGAAGAACTTGACAAATGGAAAGATACATCAATTGAAAAACGTGGAGATGATTACAGAGAGTGGAAAAAAATGAAAGCAGAAAAGCTTTTAGAATTAGTATCTGAACAATTTCCAATATTAAAGAATAATATTGATAGTTATTATGTTTCAACACCTTTAACCTATCGCGATTATATTGGCACAAAAGACGGTGCTATGTATGGTATAATTCGTGATAGCCGTAACCCTAATGAGTCGCAAATAATGCCAAAAACTCGTATTCCAAATTTATTATTAACAGGGCAAAACATTAACCTTCACGGAAGTTTAGGTGTATTAATAAGTTCGGTAGTAACTTGTGGAGAGATACTTGGAACAAACGAGCTTGTTAAACAATTTAATGATGTTGTTAAAGAGGACTAATTAATGAAAAAAATTGCAAACATAGAATTTGAAGATTATCCAGTGTTTCTTGCACCAATGGAAGATGTTACCGACCCTGTTTTTAGATGGTTATGCAAGCAATATGATGTTGATTTAATGTACACCGAATTTATTTCGGCTGATGGTATTTTACATGGTGGCAAAAAAGGTATGCGTAAGCTAAATTTGGTTGATGAAGAACGTCCTGTGGCAATTCAACTTTATGGAAAAAATGTAGAATCGCTTGTTGAAGCTGCAAAAATTGCAGAACGTTCAAATCCTGAATTAATTGATTTAAATTTTGGCTGTCCGGTAAAAAAAATTGCAACAAAAGGGGCTGGTGCCGGCTTATTACGCGATATTCCTAAATTATTGGAAATAACCGAAAAAGTTGTAACAGCTGTAAATTTACCTGTTACCGTAAAAACTCGCTTAGGTTGGCATTTCGATTCAATTGTAATTGAAGAATTAGCAGAAAAACTTGTAAACACAGGGGCTGAGGCATTAACAATTCATGCACGTACTCGCTCGCAAGTATATAGTGGTGAGGCAGATTGGAACTATATTAAAAAGGTAGCCGATAATCCAAAAGTAACTTTCCCAATAATTGGTAACGGCGATATTGATAGTGCAATAAAAGCAAAAGAAGCGTTCGATTTGTACAATCCTGATGCTATAATGGTAGGGCGTGCAACAATTGGTCGTCCTTGGCTTATTAAAGAAATAAAACACTATTTTAAAACAGGCGAATTATTACCCGAACCAAGCATAAAAGAAAAGGTTGAGGTTGCAAAATATCATTTCGAAAAATCGCTAGAATTAAAAGAACTTAGACCGGCAATTGTGCAAATGCGAAGGCATTATGTAAATTATTTTAAAGGAGCTCCGGGAATTAAGCCTCTGCGAATAAAAGTTTTACAAGCAAATACCCCTGAAGATGTTTACAATACTCTCGATGAAATTGTTTATAATTTTGGCGATTTTGTTTTAGATAGAAATTACAGTAACTCAAAGTAAATGTGAAAATATGAAGAAAATAGTTTTAATTTTTATAGTATCAATATTTATATTCACATCATGTAAATATAAAGAGATAACAGTTGGCGATGTGCAAAATATATCAATTAGTGAAATGACTGACGAATATGTTGCTGTAGATTTATTTGTTCCAATAAACAACCCAAATAATTTTGGATTTAAAATATCAAAAATTAATTTGAATATTGGGCTTAATGGTGTTGATTTAGGCAAAGCATATAAAATGTCGAAAGTAAAAGTTCCGGCCAACTCAAACAACACATACAAGTTTACAATAAAAGTGAAACTTAAAAGTATTGCAAATAGTAGTATGGCTTTTCTTGGTGCTATGCTTAGCAATAAAGCAAAACTTAAATTACAGGGCTATATTAAAGCAAAAGCTTTTGTTGTAGGAAGTAAAAAAATAGATGTCGATATGAATAAATCTGTTAAGCTTTTTAAGGATTTATAAACCTGACTATTTGTTACACAAATATAAATTTAAGTATTTAATCTGTTTGGGTTTAATTCCCCGTCCCTTGGGACGTATAAAAGAATAGTATTCCAAAACGATACCTCGTCCGCTTGCGGCGAGGAGATTCATTTACCAAATAATCAAGAGTATAGCCCAAACACCTAATTATTAGTCAAATAATATTGTAATAAATATCTATACATTTATTACATTTGTAACTGGCGTAGAATACCCAAAACTAGTTTTAAGTATAAAAACAATTTAACCCGCATTATTCATGCTTTTTTCTTTTTCTGAGACGAGGCGACAAACCATGCTGCTGTATATGAATACTGCAAATATTTTGCAAAGAAGTATAAGGAAAAGAAAAATGTATATCAAAAAAACAAATTACCAAATTTTGGCATTATTTACTTTATTTTAAATAAATTAACTTCATTTTTATCAAACTATATGAATAATGCGATTTAATAATTATATCTATTTAACTATTTATTATTAAAATGAAATTGTATAAAACCGCTAATTGTATTAATTTAGCGGTAATTTTCTTTATATGTGGACAGGAGTAGCAAGATTTATTTTACGTAACCGTATTATGTTGATAGTGTTAATAGCACTATTTACAGGTTTTATGGCATATATGGGACGAAATGTGAAAATGTCGTACGAATACGCACGTTTACTTCCTGAAGATGATATAAACTATGTAAATCATCAGAAATTCAAAAAACTATTTGGTGAAGAAGCTAATATTTTTGTAGTTGGTTTTAAAGACAGCACTTTTTTTAAGGTTGATAAGTTTAACGATTTATTAAAACTTACACGCGATGTAAAAAAAATTAAAGGAGTAAAAGGAGCGGTTTCTGTAGCTCAATTAGTTTATTTCGATAAAAACACTAAAGATAAAAAGTTTAATGTAAAGCCAATATTTCCTGATACAATTACATCGCAAAAACAGCTAGATAGTTTAATAAATGTAGTTGACCATTATCCACTTTACAAAAATGTGTTTTTTAACGATACATCAAAAGTGTTTTTAGTAGCAATAAGTGTTACAAAAGAAGTGTTAAACGATAAATCACGTATTGACCTTATTAATAGTGTAAAAAACTATGTTGATGAGTTTGGCAAAGCACATAATTTAGATATAAAATATTCAGGACTACCATATATTAGAACCGAAATAACCAGAAAAATTAAGTCAGAATTAAATATATTTTTAATTCTTGCAGCATTAGTTTCAATAATAATGCTCTATATATTTTTCCGCTCATTTAAAGCAGTATTGTTTTCAATGATTGTTGTTGCAGTAGCTGTTTCGTGGGTTATGGGTACAATGGGAATACTACATTATAAAGTTACCATTTTAACAGGAATGATACCGCCTCTGCTAATTGTTATAGGAATACCAAATAGTATATTTTTACTGAATAAATATTTTGCCGAATTTAAACGTCACGGTAATAAAATAAAAGCCCTACAAAGAGTAATTCAAAAAACAGGGAGTGCAATTTTTCTAACCAATCTAACTACTGCATCGGGCTTTGCTACTTTTATAATAACAAATAGTGATATACTTAAAGAGTTTGGTATAGTTGCCACAATTAATATTATGGCATTATTTATTTTATCATTAATAATTATTCCTATTGCTTATAGTTTTTTAAAACCTCCGCAAGAAAAACACACAAAACATTTAGATGGTAAATTTATTAATACTATTGTTAAATTTCTTGTAGAGAGTGCACAAACTCGCAGAAAACAGGTGTATGCATTAACACTTATCTTTATTTTAATAGGGATATTTGGAGCTACAAAAATAAAAAGTACCGGTTATATGGTTGATGATTTACCTAAAGACGACCCTGTTTATACCGATTTAAAGTTTTTTGAGCATCATTTTAAAGGCTTAATGCCATTAGAAATAATTATTGATACAAAAAAACATAAAGCGGCCTATAAGTTATCAACCTTAAAAAAGGTAGATAGGTTACAGAAAAAACTAAACGAAATACCTGAACTTTCTAAATCGGTTTCTATTGCCGATGGTATGAAAATGATTAAACAATCGTACTACAACGGAAAAGAGAAATATTATAAACTACCTAAAGGCTCTGAAAAAACATTTATTTTTAATTATTTAAAAAATACAAAAGGTGATAATAACACAAATTTCTTAAATTCGTTTGTTGACGATAGTACAAAAAGTATTTTACGTATAAGTACTAAGGTTGAAGATATTGGCACAAAAAACATGAAACATCTATTTCAAGAGCTTCGTATTGAGTTAGATAGTATTTTTAGTCCGGAAAAATATGAAACAATAATTACCGGAACAAGTGTAGTGTTTTTTAAAGGTACATCATATTTAGTAAATAATTTGTTTATAAGTTTGAGTTTAGCCGTTGTGTTAATTTCATTATTTATGGCAATGATGTTTGCATCGTGGCGAATGGTGCTTATATCGTTATTTCCAAACCTATTACCTTTACTTTTAACTGCCGGATTAATGGGCTATTTTGGTATTCCAATAAAGCCATCAACCATATTAGTTTTTAGTATTGCATTTGGTATTTCGGTTGATGATACCATTCACTATTTAGCAAAATATCGTCAAGAGCTTATTACAACTAATTGGGATATTAAAAAATCGGTAATAAATGCTCTTAACGAAACAGGTACAAGTATGATTTACACATCAATAATCTTATTTTTCGGTTTTGGGGTATTTGCAACATCAAGTTTTGGGGGTACTGTTGCTCTCGGAGTTCTGGTTTCATTTACATTACTCATAGCAATGCTTGCAAACTTAGTATTATTACCTGCATTACTATTATCTTTCGAAAGATTAATAACAACAAAAGCATTTAAAGAACCTCTACTTCATATTTTTGATGAAGAAGAAGATATTGAATTAGATGATTTACAAATTGAAGAAACAATAAGACAAAATGAATAAAATTTTAGTAACAGGAGGTGCCGGATTTATAGGTAGTGCATTAACAGAAAGACTTATTAACGATAAAAATAACTATGTTGTTGTTGTTGATAATTTATTCTCAGGTAATATAGATAAACTACCTAAAGCAAAACATAATAATTTAAAATTTATTAAATGTGATGTAAATCAACGTGAGGGTATTTCAGAAATAATGACTACTTTTCAGTTTGACTATGTTTTTCATTTTGCTGCATTTGTTGGAGTTTTAAAAACTTTAAAAAACCCCGTAGGTGTACTTGCCGATTTAGACGGAATAAAAAATATTTTAGATTTATGTAAAAACACAGGAGTAAAACGAGTGTATTTTTCATCATCATCAGAAGTTTACGGCGAACCGGTTGAATTACCACAAAACGAAGAAACTACACCATTAAATTCTCGTTTACCATATGCAATTGTTAAAAATGCTGGCGAAGCTTTTTTAAAAGCTTATCACGATGAATATGGCTTAGATTATACAATTTTTCGCTTTTTCAACACTTACGGACCAAAGCAAAGTAGAAATTTTGTTATAAGTAAATTCTTAAACTTTGCTTTAAATAATAAAGATATTACAATATATGGTAATGGAAAACAAACACGTACTTTCTGTTATATTAACGATAATATTGATGCTTGTGTAAACTCATTTTACAATGAGAAATTTGTAAATGATGTGTTAAATATTGGAAACGATTTTGAGTTTACAATTAATCATGTTGCAGAGCTTGTTATAAAAATTACAAAATCGAAATCTAAAATAATTTTTGTTGACCCACTAAAAGAAGGAGATATGACACGCCGTCAGCCTGATTTAACAAAAATGAAAACAGTTTTCACTAAAAAACACACTAGTTTAGAAGAAGGAATAAAAAATATATTAAAAGAAGGTCTTTTTGAATTAGAAAATTAATGAGTTTTATATCTGACATAAAATTAAAAATAGGTTTAAAAATATTACATTCTAAATCTAAGAAATTAAAACGTGAACGTGGTGTTTTTAATTTTGATAATGCTAAAACAGTTGGTATAGTTTTTAACGCTACTAAACAAGAATCGTTTGATATTGCTTACGATTTTGTAAAATTTTTAGAGCATAAAAATATAAAAGTAGAAACACTTGGCTTTGTTGATAGTAAAGAAGTTCGCGATTTTTATAGAGAAACTGTTAACACAAAATACTTTTCGAAAAAGAATTTGAATTGGTTTGGAAAACCAAAAAACGACAATGTAGATAAATTTATAAATAAAAACTTTGATATACTTATCGATTTAAGTTTAATTGATGAGTATCCTATTGTTTATATTTCGGCACTATCGAAAGCAAAATTTAAAGTAGGCAGATTAACCGGTAAAGTAGAATATCTTGATTTTATGATAGATATATCTAAAAAACCGGAATACAAATTTCTTATTGAACAAATAAAACATTATTTGTCATCATTAAATAAAAAATAATACCACATGACAAAACACATTTATGCAGGAACAGGTGTAGCCATTGTTACCCCTTTTAGAAAAGACAGAAGCATTGATTTTAATGCACTTGATAAACTTGTAAAACATTTAATAAAAGGCGGAGTGAACTACCTTGTTGTTATGGGAACTACAGCTGAATCGGTTACATTAAATACCGACGAAAAACAAGCTGTAATAAATTATATTAAAGAAATAAATAATAATAAACTACCTATTGTAATAGGTATTGGTGGCAATAACACTCAAGAAGTAGTAAATAATATAAAAAAACAAAATTTCGATGGTATTAGCGGTATTTTATCAGTAAGTCCATATTATAATAAACCTTCGCAAACCGGTTTGTTACGTCATTATAAAAACATTTCAACAGCTTGTCCTGTAAATGTAATACTGTATAACGTACCAGGACGAACAGGCGGAAATATTTCTGCCGAAACAGTTTTAAAACTTGCTAAGGATTGCAAAAATATTGTTGCTGTAAAAGAAGCATCGGCAAATTTTGACCAAATAATGGAAATAATAAAGCACAAACCTGAGGGTTTCGCAGTTATTTCAGGCGACGATGGATTAACACTTCCGCTTATTTCAATAGGTATGGAAGGGGTTATTTCTGTTAGTGCAAACGCTTACCCAAATTTAATGTCGGAAATGGTAAGTAATGCACTAAAAAGCAATACAAAAAAAGCTCGTGAATTACATTATAAATTATTAGATTTTACAAATTTAATATTTGCCGAAGGTAATCCTGCAGGAATTAAAGCAGCTTTAGAAATTAAAGGTATTGGTGAAAATTACTTACGTTTACCTCTTACTAAAATAAGCCGTAGTTTATACAAAAAAATTGAAGAAGCAATGAAAAGTATATAAAATGAGACTATCAATATATATAAAAATTGCTATTATTGCTTCTATTGCCATAGCGGTGTATTCGTTAAGTTCGTGTACAAAATGTTATACTTGCCAAGCTTACGAGTTAGATAACAGAGTCGATTTTAATAAAGAATGTGGTTCGGAGCAAGAAAAACAACAAATGGAAGACGAATTTCGTAAGCAATACCCCGATAGTTTATATGTGGTTACTTGTAATTAGTTTACAAGAAAATTATAATATCTATATATTAAATATGAGGTTATATATATAATTATGTAAGTTTGTAATATGAATACAACAACACTATTAATTTTTGATAAATCTATTTTTACGGTAGTTGCTTATCAAGCATTAATTTTTGCTATTATTTTATTTATTTTTAGCAGAAAATACGCTAGAAGTAAAAGAATATTAGGTTATTATATGATGTTAAATTTTATATATTACCTATATAATTTTTTTTACTATACAGGTAATTTTGATATTTCATCAAAGCTGTACTATATAATTTTACCTGTTGTATTTCTCTTACAACCATTTTTTTATTTATACATAAAATCATTAACAAGTATAAATTTTAAATGTTCGCCAAAACAGTTATTACATTTTGTACCTGCTTTAATTGTTTTGTTGATGAATATCTTTTTGTACAGCTTTTTAACATATAACGAACAAATTCAGTTATTATCATTTAATGGCGAAACATCAAACAAAATATTAAAATATTATTTATACCTTCATAATTACGGCTATCATTATATACTTTCGGTACAAGCTTTGTTTTATTTTGGCTTAATTATTTTTACTATATATAAGCATAAAAAAGAAATGTCGTCAAATTTCTCAAACACCGAAGGTATTAAATTAGATTGGCTTATAGCATTACTTTTAATTTTTATTACAATATCAACTATTCAAGAAATTATTGGAAATATCGATAAAGTTGTTTACGACCCTATTGCAAGAATAAATTATAATTTATTTTATATGTTTACTATATCGTTTATAGGCATTGGAGGTATTATTCAGAAAGAAATATATGGTAAAAATACAAGTAGTAATGTATGTATCGATTTTACAGAAGATACTGATATAAAACCAGAAACTAAATATAAAAATTCGTCGTTAAATGACGAAGCTAAAAAAATACTTATTATTAAATTAAAAAAATATATTGAACAAGAAAAACCATATTTGAATAACGATTTAAAACTCCATGATATTTCTGATGCTTTAGAAACTAATAGGCAATATTTATCGCAAATAATTAATGAAACATACAATCAAAATTTTTATACATTAATAAATAAACTCAGAATAGAAGAAGCTAAAAAAATGTTTTTTAATAAAAAACACAAACAACTTTCTATAATGGGTGTTGCAAATACGGTAGGTTTTAATTCAAAATCAACGTTTAACACACTTTTTAAAAAATATTCGGGTAAAACACCATCGCAATTTATTAAAGAAAACAACTTATAAAGTAAGTATTTACAAATCAAGACCTCTTTATACAATAGTGTATTGCAGCCTAAACATGCTTACTAATAGCAACTTGTAAGCATTTGGGTTTTAATTTACCTAAACGAACTATAAGTAAAACAACCATACTTTTATTTTACTCATCTACTGTGTAGTTTTACAGAAACAAATTTACTATTTTTCATAGTAGTACATAGGGGTTAGGGAGGAAGTAGTGCTCCTCCCTTTTTCAAAAATCGTTTCTGCAAAACATAAAGCTTTATTTTATTAATTAAATTCTTACATTAGGCTTAATAGACAAAATGGTTGATAAAATCCTCTGTAATGTAGTATATTCATAGCTTTGCATTAAATCAAAGTCTATGAATAAAAAAAATGTAAAA
>CAMZKE010000044.1 GCA_947311115.1 uncultured Bacteroidales bacterium
AAAAAATAGCTAACTAAATTTTGATAAATACCATATTGGTGATATTCAGAATTTTACCAATTTAGTTAGATGGAATTATTCATGCTTTTTTCTTTTTCTGAGACGAGGCATCGAACCATGGCTGTATACGAATACTGCATTCTTATATAGGCTCAAACATGCCTTTACTGTTCTTCTTTGTGTAATTACAATTTTAACAACTTTTAATTTAGACATATTCAAAATACTCTTATCTTTGCAAATGCTTTAAATCAACAATTAATTAATAGAGCATTTTTAACACTTTAACAATATAAAAATAAAAAATATGGCATTATTTCAAGCAATGGGTAACATAGGTGAGCCCGAAGAAAAAAAGGAGATAACAGGCGAAGCAGAAAAAGTAAAGGTTTTAATAATCGGCTCAGGTCCCGCAGGATATACAGCTGCTATTTATGCTGCACGAGCTAATCTAAGCCCTGTAATGTATCAAGGTTTAGAACCAGGAGGGCAGCTAACTACAACTACTGAGGTTGAAAACTTTCCGGGTTATCCCGAAGGAGTTACCGGCCCCGTAATGATGGAAGATTTAAAAGCTCAAGCAGAGCGTTTTGGTACCGATTCTAGATGGGGTATTATATCTGATGTTGATTTGTCGCAACGACCTTTTAAAGCTATAGTTGATGGTACTAAATTAATTGAAGCAGAGGCAATAATTATTGCAACAGGTGCAACTGCAAAATATCTTGGATTAGAATCTGAAGAAAAATTTAAAGGCTCAGGTGTATCGGCTTGTGCAACTTGCGATGGCTTTTTCTATAAAGGAAAAGATGTTGCTGTTGTAGGTGGCGGCGATACAGCTGCTGAAGAAGCTCATTATCTTTCAGGTCTTTGTAATAAGGTATATTTAATTATTCGCAAAGATTATATGCGTGCAAGTAAGGCAATGATTGAAAGAGTGGAGAAAACTGAAAATATTGAGATCTTATACGAGCATGTTACAAAAGAAATTACCGGAGGTATGGGCGTTGAAGGTGTAACTCTCGACAATAAAGGAAAAGAAGTTAAAATTAAAGTCGATGGTTTTTTTGTGGCTATTGGTCATTCACCTCAATCACAACTGTTTAGTAAGTGGGTGGATACTGATAATGAAGGTTATATTAAAACTATTGCTGGTACATCAAAAACTAATGTTGATGGTGTTTTTGCTTGTGGCGATGTTATGGATAGCACATATAAACAGGCAATTACAGCAGCAGGTTCTGGTTGTAAAGCAGCCTTAGATGCAGAGAAGTTTTTAGCAGCTCAAATGTAGTTAAAACTTGTAAGTTACAAGTTGAAAGGTTTAGCTTTAATCTTCAACTTGTAACTTATAACTTTTTTAACCTTTTAACTAATTTTAATGAAAATAGCAATAATAGGAGCAACAGGACTTGTAGGAACAAAAATATTACAAGTATTAGCAGAGCGAAATTTATCGATATCACAAATAATACCGGTTGCAAGTTATAAAAATGTAGGCAAAACAGTTAAATTTAAAAATAATAACATTACAGTTGTTGATATTAATGAGGCTGCTAGTTTAATTCCTGATATTGCAATATTTTCGGCAGGAAGTTATATATCCTTAGAATACGCTCAAAAATTTGCAGATAAAGGCACTTTTGTTATTGATAATTCGTCAGCCTGGCGAATGGATAAAACAAAAAAACTAATAATTCCTGAAGTAAATGCAAATGAGATAACTGAGTTTGATAAAATTATAGCAAATCCGAACTGCTCTACTATTCAAATGCTAATGGTTTTAGCACCATTACATAAAAAATATGGAATAAAGCGATTAATAATCTCTACATATCAATCTATTACTGGGACAGGGGTTAAAGCCGTAAAACAAATGGAAGACGAGCGAGCAGGTGTTAATAGTCAAAAGCTTTATCCATATCAGATAGATAAAAATTGCTTGCCTCATTGTGATGATTTTACCGAAAATGCTTATACAAAAGAAGAAATGAAATTGGTAAACGAAACCCGTAAAATACTAAACGATAATAGCATTCGCATATCAGCAACAGCAGTACGAGTACCTGTTGTTGGTGGACATTCTGAAGCCGTAAATATTGAATTTGATAAACAATATAATATTGATGAAGTAAAACAAATTTTGGATAATACTGAAGGCGTTATTTTACAAGATAATATTTCAAAAAATATTTATCCGATGCCAATAACTTCTTACAATAAAGATGATGTTTTTGTTGGACGTATTCGACATGATTTATCACACGATAATGCAATAAATTTATGGATTACAGCTGACAATATTAGAAAAGGAGCAGCTACAAATGCAGTACAGATTGCCGAATATTTAGCAAAACACTTTTTTAATTAAGTTTATAATTGACATAAAATTAGTGCATTCGTGGCAATAATATTATAAATAAACAATATATATAGCAAAAAAAACATTCGTGCATTCGTGGCAATAATATTATAAATAAACAATATATATAACAAAAAAACATTTGTGCATTCGTGGCAAATAAAATAAAATTAAACCAAATCAATAAAATAAAGTCTAACTAAAGTTGACAAATAAATAAAGTAAATGAAAGAATTTTCCGACAGCCAAATATTTGAACTATATCAGACTGATAAGGAAAAAGCTTTTAATATATTAGTTAGAAAATATCAAGAAAAGTTATATTGGCATATCAGAAAAATAGTATTAACACACGATAATGCCGACGATGTATTACAAAATACATTTATGAAAGCTTGGAAAGGATTAAAAAAATTTAACAATAACTCAATGCTTTATACTTGGTTGTACCGGATAGCAACAAACGAAGCACTAACTTTCATTAAAAAAGATAAATCGCGACAAAATATTTCATACTCAAATACCGACGAAAATAACATAATAAATTTATTAGAGGACGATGTTTATTTTGAAGGAAGCGAATTTGAAAAGAAATTTCAACTAGCATTAGCAACTTTGCCAGAAAAACAAAGATTAGTGTTCAATATGAAATATTTCGACGAAATGAAATACGAACAAATTTCCGACATATTACAAACTTCGGTTGGAGGGCTAAAAGCATCGTATCATCACGCAGTAAATAAAATAAAAGAATTTTTAAAAGAAGATTAAACCTTTTGCAACTAACATAGTCAAACTAAATAATATGGACGAATTTAATGACATAAAAAATAAAACAGGTTTTAAAGTTCCTGACGGATATTTTAACAATTTTGCCGATAAAATGGCAGAAATGATAAAAGAAGAACCTGAACCTAAAGTGAAAACGTTTTCATTAAAGCCAATTCTGTCTATGGCGGCAATGTTTATAAGCGTATTAATAATTTCGTGGACTGTTTTTTCATACTTTAATAAATCAAGCAAACAAATTACCAATTCTGATGCACTTGCATACTTAGAATGTAATATTGATGATATTTCTGATGATTTACTATACGAGTCGTACGAAGATGATATAATTTCTAGCCAAACATATACATCTGACGAAATAGATTATTTGGAAGAAGAATTAACAGATGACGAAATAATTGATAACTTAGACTTTTAAAATTTTATTACTATGAAAACTTTAAATAAATATATAATTGTTTTAGCTGCTGTTTTATTTTTTAATTTATCATACTCACAACAATGTGATAAATTTAGCCAACACAAAGAAAAAATGGAAGCTGAAAAAGTAGCTTTTATAACTAAAAAGTTAAACCTTTCAGTTGATGAGGCACAGAAATTTTGGCCAATATATAACGAAATGCAAGACAAAAAAAATGCACTTCATAAGCAGAAACGAACTTTAATGAAGGAGTTTCACAAAGGATTCGATTCAATGAGTGATAGCCAAATAGAAAAAGATTTGGATAAATCTTTAAACATTGACTTAAAGGTAAATAAATTACGAATAGAGTATAATACAAAGTTTAAAAAAGCTATTGGTATAAAGAAAACAGCTTTGTTTTACGAATCGGAACGTGAATTCAGAAAAACGCTTTTACGTGATATAAAGAAAAGACATTGCGAGAAATAAATAATATTTTTACTCTTTGCCGGGCAACATAGGTACAAAACTAAATTCACCAAACGATTTGCTCTCAAAATCCTTTTCAGAAAGTTTTATTATACGTAACATTTGTTGAGTCTTTCCTTTATCTAAAGGAATAATCATAACTCCTCCAATTTTTAACTGCAAAAGTAATTTTGTTGGTATTTCCGGAGCTCCTGCTGTAATTAATATTTTATCGAAAGGAGCAATATCTTGCAAGCCAACAAATCCATCACCATAAAACGTATTAATTTTTAATTTTAACTCTTTTAATATTTTTGTAGCAGATATATACAAATCTTTATGCCGTTCAATAGAATATACTTCAGCACCAATTTTTGCAAGTATTGAGGCTTGATATCCCGAGCCTGTGCCAATTTCAAGTACTTTGTCTTTAGGTTTAATATCTAACAACTCTGTTTGAAAAGCAACAGTATAAGGTTGCGATATAGTTTGGTCTTTTTCTATACGTAAAGCTTTGTCAATATATGCATGATTTACAATACTTTTATCAATAAAACAATGACGAGGGATAGTGTTTATAGCATTTAAAATATTTTTATCAGTAATGCCTTTATCTGAAAGCTTTTTTACAAGTTGAGCACGTTTTCCTGCTAATGTATAAGTGTCGTAAATCATCAATTATTTTTATTTGTCGTACAAAAATATAAATTTATTTCACACTCTACCAGACTATTATTATTTCGAATCAATCTAAACAAGTTTATATGTCTAATAATATTTTTTAAAATTTCTTAATATAAATTAACATATATATATTTGCAAATTATTTAATAACATATTTTTGTTTAACTAATTAAAATACAGTGTATTATGTTTATATTGATGGTAGTAATTTTTGTTTTAGGCTATACAATGATAGCTCTAGAGCATCCACTAAAAATTGACAAATCAGCTTCAGCTTTGCTGATTGGAGTATTAACTTGGACAGTCTATGCTTTAAATAGTGTAGATATTTTAAGTTTAGGTCATAGTGTTGAATGGAATAATCTAATGAGTGGAGTAACTCTAGGTTCAGAAAATTTACACGAAATTGCATCTCACTTTGTGAAGCATGAGTTAGGTCATCACTTGACTGAGATTTCAGAAATTTTATTTTTCCTTTTGGGAGCAATGACTATTGTTGAAGTTGTAGACCATCATCAAGGATTCAAATTAATTACTGATAAAATTACAACAACAAACAAAGTTAAGTTAATGTGGATCTTAGGTCTTCTAACATTCTTTATGTCTGCTGCTTTAGATAACTTAACTACTACTATTGTAATGGTAACATTACTTAAAAAATTAATTGAAGACAAGAAAACACGTTGGGTTTTTGCCGCAATAGTTGTTTTAGCTGCTAATGCCGGAGGTGCTTGGTCTCCTATTGGTGACGTAACCACTATTATGCTTTGGATTGGCGGACAGGTTACTGCTGGTAATATTATTATGATGGTTTTCCTTCCGTCTTTGGTTTCTATTGTGGTTCCTTTAGTAATACTTTCTTTCTCTATGAAAGGCGTAATTACTCGCCCTGAAGTTGGTGGTGGACACGAAGATTTAACAAGCGATGGCGAAAAAAAGTTGCTTTTAGCTGTTGGCGTTGGAGCGTTATTATTTGTGCCTGTATTTAAAACAACTACACATCTTCCTCCATACATGGGAATGTTGTTAGGTTTAGGTGTTATTTGGACTTTAACAGAAATTATTCATAGAAAAAAGCCTATTGAAACAAGAGGTAAGTTGTCTGTAGTTAGTATTCTAACTCGTGTTGATGTTCCTACAGTATTCTTTTTCTTAGGAATTTTAACTGCTGTTGCTTCTTTACAGTCTGCAGGTCATTTGGCTTTAACATCAGCGTGGTTAGATAATGCAACCGGACAAAATATTTATGTGATTGATACATTAATCGGGATATTCTCTTCTATAGTTGATAACGTACCTCTTGTAGCAGGTTCTATGGGTATGTATGAAATTGCTCATCATGGTGCATTTGCTGTTGACGGTGTATTTTGGGAATTGTTGGCATATACAGCTGGTACAGGTGGTTCAATATTAATTATTGGTTCTGCTGCCGGTGTTGCTGCAATGGGAATGGAAAAAATTGATTTCATATGGTATATGAAAAAGATGTCTATTCTTGCGTTAATTGGTTATTTTGCAGGTATTGGTACTTATTGGGCACAAGAGCATATAGTTGGTGCTGAAGAAGAGGCTGATAATAGTAATATTACTATTGTTGAAGAAAAAGCAGAAGGTACAATAAGCGACGAAACAAAAGTTAATCTTGATGCAGAATTGTTTATTGGAACTACAATAGTTAAAGAGGGAGAAACTTCTGAAGAAGCTCATGAAGAATAAATTGTAATAAATATAAAATTTAAGAGCTGTTCATTTTTGAACAGCTCTTTTTTTGCAATAAAATACTGAATTTATACGTTTATCTGATGTTAACATATGAATGTTGATAAAATTTACACTAAGCAAAAACAAGTAAAACTAAAACCCTTTACTTTAGTAAAAAAATACAAAATATGTGGTACATAAATTTATTACAGGTTACATTAGCTGATACAACAGGCACAGCTGCAAGTACAGGGGAGGCTGCTTCTGAATTAACATTGTCGTTTTTCGATTTAGCATTAAAAGGTGGCTGGATAATGATTCCAATTGCTATTTTAATGGTTTTAGCAGTTTATATTTTTATAGAAAAATATATTGCTTTAAAAGACGCAGCAAAAATTGACCCTGCATTTATTGATAAAATTAAAACCGAAATTCAGGCAGGGAAAATTAATGAAGCAAGAACTATTGCTCAAAGTACTAACGGTCCATTGGCACGTATGATTGATACAGGTATTAGCAGAATAGGTAAACCACTATCAGATATTAACGTAGCAATTGAAAATATTGGCAAACAAGAAGTATCGAAGTTGGAAAAAAACCTAGCAATGTTGGCTACAGTTTCCGGAGGAGCTCCAATGATTGGCTTCTTAGGAACTGTAATGGGAATGATTCGTGCTTTCTACGATATGGCTGCGGCTGGTAATAATATCGATGTTTCTTTACTTTCTAATGGTATTTATACTGCAATGGTAACTACTGTTGCTGGTTTAATAGTAGGTATTGTTGCTTATTTTTCTTATAATATTTTGGTGGCAAAAGTAGATAATTTAGTAAATATGTTAGAAGCTAAAACTACCGAATTTATGGATTTATTAAACGAGCCAATTAAATAATTACAAAAACTTTTAAGTTATGGCAATACGTTCACGAAATAAAGTTGATGCTAGTTTTAGTATGTCATCTATGACAGATATAGTTTTTTTATTACTGATATTTTTCATGGTAACATCAACTCTTATTGCTCCTAATGCACTTAAATTATTGTTGCCAAAAAGTAGTCATCAAACTAAGGCAAATAAACCTTTAACTACAGTTTCAATAACCGCAGATTTGCAATTTGCAATAGAAAAAGATATAGTACCTTTTAATCAATTAGAGCGTCAACTACGTATAAAAGTAGGACGTGTAACTAATGTTGAAGATGCACCAACCATATCGTTACATGTAGATAAAAGTGTACCGATGGAAGAGGTTGTAAAGGTAATGAATATAGCAAAAGATAATAAATATAGACTTATTTTAGCAACGAGTGCAAAATAAACTAACGATTAGTCTCGTTAAAAATAAAATATGAAATTAAAAAAAGAAAATAAACGAGGATTAGTAGGAACCATTATTGTAAATGTGTCAATAATTATACTATTATTTTTTTTAGGATTTCATACACCATTACCTTTGCCGGAAGAAGAAGGTATTTTGGTCGATTTTGGATATAACGAAACCGGATTAGGCGAAATAGAACCTGAAGTAATAAAGCAACAGCCTCAAGAACCCGTAGAAGTATCGAGTAGCGAAGAAGAAATTGTTACTTCCGAACTAGATAATACACCTGAAGTTGTTGTACATAAAGATAATAAAACTGAAAAAAAAGAAGAGCTTGTTGATAAAGAAGAAAAAAAAGTTGAAGAAAGAGTAATAAACCCTAACGTATTGTTTCCTCCAACAGATAAATCTAACAATAGCCATTCGCAAGGAGTTGCCGGAGGTAAAGGTAACCAAGGTAAGCCTGATGGCGGCGATTCTGATAATTATACAGGGAATGGTCAAGGAAATTCAGGCATATCGTATAGCTTAAAAGGAAGACATCATAAAGGATTGCCAAAACCTATATATACCGGGAACGAAGAAGGGAAAGTTGTTGTGGAAATAACTGTAAATCGCGATGGCATAGTAACTTCTGCCACTCCTGGAATAAAGGGAACAACAACTTCAGCTTCAAACTTATGGGCAGCAGCAAAGAAAGCAGCTTTAAAAACAAGATTTGATAAAAGTTCAAGCTCACCAAAAATGCAAACAGGTACAATTGTTTATCATTTTGTTTTAAGATAATTATTAAAAACAACATAAAATATCATTATTTTATATTATCTTAGTGGTGTAAAAACAAACACTTAATTTATTTTGATAAATAAATATTCTATATTTCTTATCTTAGTACTGATTGTAACCACTACATTGGCTACGGAGCATAATACCTATCAAAAAACAGATTCTATAACAAAATCAAACGTAAAAAGTTATTTTTCATTAGCTGAAAAATATTTGAAAAAATCACCTGATACTGCAATAATAATTTTAAAAAAAATAATTAAAGTAACTACCAATAAGGAATTATTGAATAACATATTTCAAAAGCTTGGGAAAGCATATTATTATAAATCTAATTATAGCAAATCAATAGATTATTATAAACGGAGTTTAAATTATTATAAAGAAACAGGAGATAAAAGTCAGGAAGCTAAATTGCTAAATTCAATAGGAAGTATATATTATACTTGGGGTATTAACGATAAAGCTTTAGAGTATTTTTTTGCATCGATAGAAATTTATAACGAACTTAACGATAAAGCATTAATTGGCTCGTTGTATAATAATGTAGGCTTATGTTATAGAGATTTAGGGAAAGACAAATTAGCTCTCGATTTTTATAGAAAATCATATAAAATAATTAAACAAAACGATTCCTTAAGTTTAGGTTTTATAGCCAATAATCTAGGTTCTGCTTATGTAAATATTGCAAAATACGATTCTGCAAAATATTTTTTCGATGAATCAGTAAGGATAAAAAAGAAGAATAATAACGAATTAGGTTTAGCTCATTCTTACGGCAATTTAAGCGATATGTATTTTGAATTAAAGGATTATGAAAAAGCACTTTCATATTTAAAAAAGGTACGATATATTAGTGAAAGGCATGATAATTTGGTAATTAAGGCGTTAGTTAATTCTAGTTTAGGTAGAGTTTATACAAAATTAAAAATTTACAATTTAGCCGAAGATTATTTAAATCAAGCAATGGTTTATGCAAATCAGCTTAAATCTAATCAAATTGCATTAGAAATAGCTAAAAATTTTTCTGATTTGTATATAGAAACAAAAAATTATGAAAAAGCAACATCGTATTTAAATAAATATATTTCAATTAAAGATAGTATTTTTTCTGAAGAAAATATAAAAAAGATTTCTGAGTTGCAAGTAGCCTACAATATGGAAAATAGCCAGAAAGAAAATGAAATGTTAAAAAAGTTAAATAAATTAAACGAACAAAAATTACATAGTTACAAAAATGTTAAACATTACTTTATTATAATATTAATTTTAATATTTTTATTACTTATAGTTGCGTATAGTAGAGTGAAAAATAATATAAAAAACACTAAAATTATTAAAGACAAGAATAATCAGATTAAAGAAATAAATAATCAATTATTAGAAGCAAACACGCAGTTAAAAAACAAAATTGATAAACGAACTGAAGCCTTGTTTAAAGAAATTGAAGAAAGGAAAACTATTGAAAAAGAATTGCAAGTTTCGTTAGAAAAAGAACAAAAAGTAAATACATTAAAAGATAGATTTTTATCAAATATTAGTCACGAAATAAGAACACCTTTAAATGCAATATCCGGCTTAGCATCTTTATTAAATATAAAAGTTAAGAACGAGGAGGTTTCAGAATATGTTTCAGGTATTTACCAAAACAGTAATAGATTATTAAATTTGTTAAATAACATAATCGATTTCAGTAAAATAGAATCAAGTGAATTAAAATTAAATGTAGAAAGTATTAATTTAAATGAAATTATAAATAATGTTATACAATTATATAAGTTTAGAATTAATGAGAAGAAACTTGATTTGCTAGTTGAAATGGATGAAACATTAAAGGTTTTTGTTGATAAGGTGTATATTAGTAAAGTTTTAAATGAAATTATCGATAATGCTGTTAGATATACAAAAAAAGGTTTTGTGAAAATTTCTATTGGTAAGCTAAGTGATGCAGAGGTTTATATTAAAGTGATGGATTCTGGTATTGGTATAGAAACACAGTATTTACCACAAATTTTCGATTCGTTCACTCAAGAAAGTCAAGGTTATAAAAAGAAATTTCAAGGTGTTGGCTTAGGATTACCTTTATCAAAAAAGTTTATTGAAATGAATAATGGGAGAATCGAAGTTTCTTCTAAAAAAGATAAAGGAACTATTGTTTCAATTGTTCTTCCTGCTGATAAAAATTCTAAATTAACAACAAATAAAGAACATAGCATTGTTATATCTGATGCCTTATTTAAGCAAAAGGAGTTTCAAATATTCTTAATAGAAGATGACTATTTTAACAGATTAATGCTTGAAACAATATTAGATAATATAGGTATAGTTACTTCTGCATCAGGTGGTAACGAAGCCATAGAACTAATAGATAAAAAGCATAATTCAGGCGAGGAGTTTGATATAATGATTATTGATATTAATTTACCTGATGGATGGGACGGAATAAGTTTAATGCATAAAATTAGAGAAAAATGGCCTTTATATAAAGATGTCATTTTTATAGCTCAAACAGCTTATGCAAATACTGAAGATAAAAAACGTTTCTTAGATAATGGTTTTAACGAATACATTACCAAGCCAATTGATAGTGATAAACTTATAAATTTAATAAAATATAGATTGATGTCTTAATAATGTCGTTAAAATAGATTGCAAAGACTAACTATCTTTTATATATTTGAAGTCAATTTAATTCTATGAACAAAAGCCTAAATATAGTAGATTTCTCTTTTATTGGTCATTTAAATGAGCAAAAACTTGAAGTACTACTTGTTGAAGTTAAAAGGTTTTTAGAGAATAATATAGATGATTTAAGAATTAAAAGACGTGTTTATATTGTTGCTGTAGAGGCTCTTGAGAATATCTTCAGACATACTGATAGCGAATTACGTAAACAGAATAAAATAAAATTTTCTATTAAATTTGAAAATAATAGCTACATTTTAGAATTTGTTAATTTAGTTTTCTGTAAGAATTCTGAAAAAATCAAAAAAATATTATTTAATATAAAAAATAAATCGAAAGAAGAAATTAAAGAATTATATAAAGCTACTATTACAAAAGCGCAAATCTCACAAAAAGGAGGTGCAGGGCTTGGACTAATTGAAATTGCAAAAATTTCAGATAATAATATTGACTATAAGTTTAAAGATATTGGTGCCGATATATGTGAATTTATTTTAGAAGTAAAATTTGACATGAAAACTATAAAGTGATGAGCAAAATAGTAATTGAAAAAACAGACAGGACTCCAGAAGTAATTATCGATATAGATAATGGTTTTTTTAGTATGCAGTACGATAGCAGGCCTGAAGATGTTAGGAAGTTTTATTATCCAATATTAGAAAAATTAAAATCTATTAAAGAGGAAGTTGTTCAAGCAGGTAACTTATCTTACTTTAAAGAAAAACCATTTGTGTTTACATTTAAATTAGGTTATTTTAACTCATCATCTGCAAAATTTATTTTAGATATTTTAAATATTGTTAAGTTATTTAAAGAAAGTGGAATAAATGTAGAAGTTAATTGGTATTACTTTGAAGATGAAGATGATATGAGAGAGGCTGGCGAAGATTTTTCTGAGTTTTGCGAAGTGGGATTTAATTATTTTATAATGGAAGACGACGATGACGAATAAAAATAATATATTTGTCATTAAATAAATTTTTATAACAATTATATATGGGATTATTAAAAGACAAAGTAGCAATTATTACCGGAGCTTCTAGGGGAATAGGTAAATCAATTGCTCTTACATTTGCTAAAGAAGGTGCAAATATTGCCTTTACTGATTTAAAAGAAGATGATAATTTTATCGCTTTAGAAAAAGAATTAAATGCAATGGGAGTAAAGGCAAAAGGCTATACCTCAAATGCTGCCGATTTTCAAAATTGCCAAGATACTGTTGACCAAATAGTAAAAGATTTTGGAAGAGTTGATTCACTTATCAATAATGCAGGTATTACACAAGATAATCTTTTAATGCGTATGACTGAACAACAGTGGGACGCTGTTATTAATGTCAATTTGAAATCAGTATTTAATATGACTAAAGCAGTACAACGTACAATGCTTAAACAACGCTATGGTTCAATAGTAAATATGAGTTCGGTTGTTGGTGTTGGTGGTAACGCAGGTCAAGCAAATTATTCTGCATCAAAAGCAGGCATTATAGGTTTTACAAAAAGTATAGCTAAAGAATTAGGCTCACGTAATATTCGTTGTAATGCAATTGCTCCGGGTTTTATTGTTACCGAAATGACAGGTAAATTACCTGAGGAAGTTGTAAAAGCTTGGTACGAAAAAATTCCTTTGAAACGTGGAGGCACACCTGAAGAAGTTGCAAATACAGCCTTATATTTTGCGTCAGACTTATCAAGTTATGTTAGTGGACAAACAATTAATGTTTGTGGTGCAATGCAAACTTGATTTTAACCAAATGTGTATAAAAATTCCAATTTTCAGTAAATTATTATTGAAATTTGGAATTTTTTGTTTTTAAGAACTTACCTTTGCGAGTATGCCGAGTATTATTATAGATTATTCATATTGGTGGTTAGTTGGTATTGTTGTATTAGCCGGGCTGTATTCGTTTATTCTTTATCGAAAAGATAAAAATTTATCAGAAGTAAACAGGTATGTTTTATTTGTACTTAGGGCTTTTCGATTTTTATCAGTAGTAATACTATTGTTTTTATTATTAAATCCGTTACTTAAAATTATAAAGAAACACACCGAAAAACCTATTATTGCAATACTTCAAGATAATTCATCTTCAATATTATACAACAAAGATAGTTTGTATTATAAAACGGAATATCTTAAAAAAATTAATAAACTAAAAGCTGACTTGTCATCAGAATTTGAAACTGTTTTATATACTTTTGGCAATAAAATAGAAAAAACAGATAGCATAAATTTTAAAGCCAATAAAACCAATATCTCAAAAGCTATTGAAACAATAAACGATTTATATATAAACAGAAATTTAGGTGCAGTTATACTTGCGTCAGATGGTATTTACAATACCGGTAAAAATCCTGAGTATATTAATAAACAGTTAAATACAACTATTTATACTATTCTACTTGGCGATACTTCAATTAAAAAAGATGTAAAAATAAAAGATGTAATTTTTAATAAAGATGTTTTTTTAGCTAACAGTTTTCCTATAAATGTAACTGTACAATCAACAAAATTAGAAGGCGAAAAAGCTAATATTAAGATAATTAATTCGGATAAAATACTTTCTGAAAAAGAGATAATTCTTTCCAAAACAAATAAAATTAATTTTGTTTTAAATGCAGAAAAGAAAGGTCAGAACAGGTATAAAATTGAAATTACACCTGATTTAGTAAAAGAGGAAAATACAATAAATAATATAACCGAAATAGTTGTTAATGTTATTGATAGTAGAAAAAAGATTTTATTACTGGCTAATTCGCCTCACCCGGATATTTATGCAATAAAAAATTCACTAGAAAATAATAGTTTCTATAAAATATATTCTCAGATTTTTAATGGCGAAGTTGATAATTTAAAAGATTATGATTTGGTAATTTTTCATCAATTACCATCAAAAAATAAACCTATAATAAATATTTTAGAAAAACTTAATAGATATAATATCCCATCAATGTATATTATTGGTGCACAAACTAATATTGATAAGTTTAATAAGCTAAATACAAGTTTTAGTATAATAGTTCAAAAAAAATCGTTTGAAGAAACTGCACCTAATTTAAATAAAAAGTTTTCTTTATTTACTCTTAACGATGATTTTGAAAACTATATAAACGAATTGCCACCAATAATTTCATATTTCGCAAATTATACTTCAAAAACAAAGACTAATATTTTATTTAATCAAAAAATTAGAAATATAAATACCGACCGACCATTATTTATGTTTGCCGAACAAAATTCAAAGCGAAGTGCATTAATTTCAGGTGAAGGTATTTGGCGATGGCGTATGTACGATTATATGCAAAATAAATCGTTCGATAATTTTAATACACTTATTAATAAAACCGTTCAGTTTTTAACCGCGAACTTAAAGGATAATCCATTAAATTTAACATACAATAAAATATATCAAACAAACGACGAAATAATTATAAATGCACAATTTGTGAACGAAAGCTTCGAATTAATAAATACTCCGGACTTACTTTTGCAATTACAAGACGCAAACGATATAAATTACAACTATTCGTTTGATAAATATAACGACAAATATAGATTAAAAATATCAGGCTTAGAAAAAGGAGATTATTCGTTTAAAGCTATGCTTAAATTTGCAGGGAAAACCTATGTTGTTACAGGTAGTTTTAGCGTGTTAAACAAAAATTTAGAAAATATTAATACTGTTGCGAATCATAATTTACTAAGACTTATCTCAAAACAAAGCCATTCAAAAGCATTTTCAATTAATGATATTGGTAAAATAAAAGACGTAATTACTCAAAATACTAATATTACAAAAGTTAATTATTATCAAACTAGTTTATCGGAATTAATAAACAATGTTTGGATATTCATATTTATAATATTTCTTATATCATTAGAGTGGTTTATTCGTAAATATTCGGGAGGATATTAAAGCTGTAACTTAACATTAACTTAACATTAAGGTAACAATATCAAAATAGAAGTTTGTTTTTTCGTATATACATTTGCCTACGAAATAATTAAATAATATTAAATTCACCTTATGTTAAAAAAGTACTTATTATTTACTTTAATCGTATCTGTTTCTATTGTTGGGTTTTCACAAGAAAATAATGTTAAAAACGAAGAAAAATCACAAACCGAAACATTTAAACCTAATGGAGGAGCATTAGTTAAAATTTTCGCAAATTATCACACAAATTTTAATGATGTTTCTGTTATGCAAATAGAACGTGCATATTTGGGATATAATTATAACTTTTCCGAAAATTATTCTGCTAAAATTACACTTGATGTTACCGGAACCGATTTTTACGGAAAAAAGCGTTACGATGCTTTTTTAAAAATTGCACAATTACAATATAAGAAGAACAAAACAACTATAAAAGTAGGTCTTATTCCTACAAAACAATTTAAAACACAAGAGCATTTCTGGGGATATAGGTATTTAATGAAATCTTTTCAAGATATTTACAAAATGAACGGAAGTGCCGATTTAGGAGTTAGTGTCGATTATCATTTATTCGACAATCTATGTTTCGATGTAATAATACAAAACGGTGAAGGCTATAAAAATATATCGCCGACAGGTACTTACAGAGGTGGCTTAGGAATTACTTATATGCCGGTAAAATCTTTAACCTTAAGAGTTTACTCTGATGTTAGCTCAAAACCTGATGTGAATCGTTCAAATTTTGCAGGGTTTGTGGGGTATAAATTTAAACATAAATTTAAAATAGGAGCAGAATATAATTTACAGATAGGAAACAAATTTGTTCAAGAAAAAGAATACTCCGGAATTTCAGTATATACAACAGTATTTATAAATAAGAAATTTAATGTTTTTGCAAGATATGATATGCTTCAGTCTAATACTTTAGAAGGCGATGCAGAAGCTTGGTATTACAAAAAAAATGGAAGCGGACCTGTTGCAGGATTTGAGTACAAACCAGTTAAAGGAGTCAAGGTTTCTGCTAATTACAGAGGCTGGCAAAGCTATAATAACGATGTAGATTACGAAAATATGCTTTACATAAATTTTGAGTATAGCTTTAAATAAATTATTTTTTATTGTTTGATGCTTGTGGTATTAGTAAAATAAATACTTTTGTAAAAAAAATTAATGAACAATAAAACAGCAGAACATCTAATAATTAAAGATTTGTTATGGAGGCGTACAGCAAAAAAGTACGACACTTCAAAAAAGATTTCAAAAGAAAACCTTGATATTATATTTGAATCATTGAGGTTATCTCCCTCTTCTATAAATTCACAACCATGGAAATTTATAGTGCTAGACAGCCAAGAATCAAAACATAGAATGTTTAATACTTTTGATGACAGATGCCGGTTTAATCAACCACATATTTTTGAAAGTTCGCTAGTTATATTATTTGCATATAATCCTAACTATACAATAACTGATCATGCAAAAGTTGTTGACAAAAGTATAGTTGATGGTCGATTAAATCTGGAAGATAGAGAAAATGGTTTCAGAGCTTTTGTTTTTGCTGAGTTAAATACAGATAAAAATGGGTATAATGCTAATTGGACAAAAGCTCAACTATACATTGCTTTAGGTAATTTATTACATAGCTTGGCACGATTAAGAATTGATGCAACTCCAATAGAAGGTATTGTTACTGAGCTAGTAAATAAAGAGTTTTCAAACGAGCTTGACGGGTATCAATGCGATTTATTATTGGCTATTGGTTATAGTCATGAAGATGATGTTAACAAAAAACTGCCTAAATCAAGGTTGTCGAGAGAAAGTATTATTAAATTTATTTGATTAACTTTTAAAATGTGCACAGATTATCTGTAAGAGGTATTTTTGTATATATTCTTCAACTTTTAATTTGTAATACTTAACTTTGCGTTACTAATTCATACAAATGAAAAAACAAGTATTTACCATATTATTTTTTGTTACTTATATTTTAAACTATGCACAAGTTACAGTTAAACTTGAATTGCAAAACAACAAATATAAACAAGCATATTTTTGTTCGGTTAATGGAAGTAAAATAAAAGTTATTTCAGAATCAGCATTTAAAAACAATAATTTAATATTTCAATTTACTGATATAGATTTAGGCTTATATGAAATATTATTTCCTGATAATAAAGAAATAAATATTGTTATCGGTTCAGATAAAAACATCTTTTTAAAAGCAAATTATAACACTCTTCCCAATAATATTGAGGTTTTATCAGGCAATGAAAATAAAACATATTATGATTTTATAAAATTCAGAAAATCACAAATCTATTTATTAAACAAACTAACTAAATCGTTAAAAAAGAGTAATCAATCAAGCGAGCGAATAGGCTTTTATAAAGGAGTAAGTACATATAAAATTCAGCATTTTGCCGATAGTTTATATGCGGTTGATACATCGTTGTTTGTTGCAAAATTAATAAAGTCGCAGGTAATACCCGATTTAAACTTGTATAGTATAAAACATTTTAAAGAAGCTCAAAAATATAAATATGATATAGAATTTTTGATGCTTCATTTTTTTGATAATATAGATTTTTCTGATGAAAACTTAATACACACTGACATTCTTTATAGAACAATAAAATCGTATATCGGGAAAATAGTTTTACCCAGAAACGAAACAGGTTTTAATTATGCTAACGATTTTATTATAGGCAAGATACATAATCAAAAGGTGAAAAATGCCGTTGTTTATGAGTTGTTAAAAATATACGAAAAATCAAGACTTGAAACAGTATATTTAAAATTGTATAATGATTATATTAAGAGTAACAAAGTTATGTTACAACAAAGTGATTTAGCCGAGTTTCAGCAAAAAAACAGAATAATTAAAAAAACAAAACAGGGTTTAAAAGCTGTAAATTTTACATATATCGACAATGCAAAAAAAACATATAAGTTACAGGAGCTAAAATCAAACTTTAATGTGTTGGTTTTCTATAAACACAGCACTAATAATATAAAAAGTACTATTAAACAACTAAACGACATTTATAAAAATTATCATAAAAATGGAGTTAATATTATAGCAATATCTTTAGATTCTGATTTTGATGTGTGGAATAAGTTTTTACAAAAAAACAAAATAAATTTCCCTAACTATTTAATAAAAAAAGACCAAATTAAAATAGTTAACGAAAGCTATAATACATGGTCGCTTCCTTCTATTTATATAATAAACAAAGAGCTTACTATTACAGCAAAGCCAATAAATGTTGATTATGTTAAAAAAGAATGTGAAAAAGTATTTGAAAACTAAGTGATTTTACGTATATTTGTATCACCTACTTAGTAATGAGAAAACTTATATATAAAATTATTCTGGCACTTTTGGTGTTTTCGGGTTTTTATTCATATTCGCAAAACACTGTAATCCATGATGTGCCTTGGCATTCCGATACAATTGGAGTATGGGGGTCGGGTTCTACTGCATGGAGTATAAACAGAGTAGATACCCTTGCCGATGTTACTGTTGGTCCATATTCCGACCAATATTCTGCTGTTTATAATATTCCTTTTCCTATTAGCGATTCGGTTGGTGTTATTTTTGACTACGGAGCTTACGCAGATTTACAGCTAATTTTTGCAATGACAGGCTGGGACGGTGGAGCATCAAAAATTAATTATCCTACAAGAATAACTATGGATTTCCCGCCAAACGGTTCGTTCCAAAACGGAAGTTGGGAAACAATTCCGTCTGAATATAGAGAACAAGATACTATTGTTCATCCTTCTACAGATTACGATAATTGGGATATTTATGCAGATTGGCCTGATGCAGGTAGAATAGAACTTTTCCTTAATATGGATGTTGAGGCTCATGCCGATTTAATTTATTCTGACCCAACAGACCCATTTAATATTACATGGGATACACTGCATGTTTTCGATCCTATTGATATTCATCTAGACACCTTTGATATATTTTTAGCTGATTTGGTTAATAATGAATATGTTATTCCTTGGGTTGACTATCATACCGACCCAATTACAGGACTTACTGTTATTGACTCTGTGTATTTCTTACACGATTCTATTGGTTGGCCAATGCAGTTCCCCGCAATTTTTTACGATTTAATTGGTATTAGTGGTGATATTTCAATTCCAAATATTCAGAACTATGTTAAATGGATTGAAAACGAGCAACGCCTTTATACGTGGGGTAGCGATGAGTATATGCACATTAATTTAGATATAGTAAAATTTGTTCAGGTTACCACTCACTATTTATCTAATATACCGTCTTTTCAGGGGTTGGCAGCTGTTAGTCAGGCTCTTGAATACGAAGAAGGTGATACGAGTATTTACATTTTTACTGACCCAATATCAGGCGAAGACTTTACGGCAGATTTAACTTGGGATTTAATTGATGCTGAGTTGATGTTCACAAACTCTATGAACCAAACTCTTAGCTTTGAAGATAACCAAGAATATACATTTTTTGGCATACCTATTCCACCTGACCATTATCCTAATGTGTGGAATGTTTTTGAATTTCCTTTTGATGTAGATTATAAAGTTTTAGATACTCTTGGTGTTGAAATAGAAGCTGGAACTACCGATAGTATAAGGTTTTGTGCCGATTATGACTTGCAATTACGATTACCTTGCAACGACCTCGATACACTTCCTGTAACAATAACTCATACAATAGACCCTTGGTTTACTAATATGGTTAGAGATAGTATAGATGTAGATTTTTATTTAAAGGTGTTAGAAATTGCATACAGTATTGGAACACCTTCAAATCCTGTAATATCCGGTAATTATTTATTGTTTGAAGACACATTTAACCTTGGAACTTTTGCAGGGCCACCTCTATTTGGTCCACCACTATTTATGCCTTGGCAAATTGATGGTTTCTTTATTGATACTACTTTTGTTCCTGATGTAAATATTGTACCCGATAATAACCCGTTAAGCGATTCAATTTATTTTTCTGATGTGCTTTGTTATGGTACAACTACAGGAACGGCAACAATTGTTGGTATTGGTGGTGTCCAGCCATATACTTATATTTGGGAAGATACAGCAGGGATTGTAATATCAACAAACTCGACAATAAATAATATTGGAATAGGAGATTATTATGTTACTATTACCGATGATAATGGCTGTCAAATAGAAGATTCGTTATCAATAATAAACACAAATACCGAAATAGTTGTTTCTCACAACGTAACAGATGTATTATGTTTTGGCGATAGCACAGGTGTGATAACCGAAAATGTTTCAGGTGGAACTCCGGGCTATCAATATACTTGGAACAATAATGCTCCTAATTCATCAACAATTACAGGTTTAAATGCTAATACTTATTATTTAACCGTTACCGATAATGTTGGGTGCGTAGCTCTTGATACAATTGAAATAATTAACCTAAATCCGCCTCTTGTAATAACAACTCTTGCTACCAACAATATTACTTGCTATAGTGGAAACGATGGCTTAATTGACATTGATGTAACAGGAGGTGTTGCAAATTATTCATACTGGTGGTCAAACGGTCTAAACACTCAAGATGCTGTTGATGTAATAGCAGATACATTTACTGTTATAGTTACCGATAATGTTGGTTGTACAATTTCAGATACATGGGAATTAACTCAACCTGATGAAATAATTATAAATAGTCAGTTCCAAAATGTGAGTTGCTATGGTGGAAATAATGCGGCAATACAAGTTGATGTAACCGGAGGTGTTGCAAATTATACATATACTTGGCAAACAAGCAATGGTTCAGGGCTTGTTGCAGGACAACAAAATCAAACAGATTTAACAATTGGTACATATAATTTAACTGTTACTGATGCCAATAATTGCACAAAAACTGAAACCTGGACAATTACTCAACCTGATGTTTTACAAATAATTACAGATAATACTCAAAATATAACCTGTTTTGGTGGTAACGATGGGCAAATTAATATTAGTGTTATAGGAGGTGTTGGTTCTTACGTTTATAATTGGCAAACTGTTGATGGTGGAGGTTTAGAACAAGCACAACAAGATCAGCCGAATTTAATAATAGGCACGTACAATTTAACTGTAACAGATGGTAATAATTGCACCATATCCGATAATTGGACTTTAATTCAACCTCCACTACTTGAAGTATTCACAAACCCAATAAATATAAGTTGTTTTGGTGAAACTGATGGCGAAATTAGTATAAGTACAAACGGAGGAGTGCCTCCATATACTTATAATTGGGAAACAAATAACGGAACAGGATTGGTTAATACAGACCAAAATCAATCAGATTTAACCGCAGGAACATATTATTTAACAGTAACCGATTCGCATAATTGCACAAACCTAAACGAAATAGAGGTTATTGAGCCAAATAAGTTGATAATAAGTGTTACCGAAAATCAAACAATTTGTAAAAACTCTTCTGCAACTGTTACCATAAGTGCAATTGGTGGCACACCACCTTACTCATATTATTGGAATAATATTTTATCAAATTACCAGATAAATGTTAGTCCTATTTCTGATACAACAATAATAGCATCGGTTATCGATTCAAGAGGTTGCGTAAGTAATACAGAAAGTACTACAATAAGCATTGCAAAAGATGTTCAGCTATCTTTATCACAAAATTTAGACGAAGTTTGTGCCGGTGATGAAGTTGCTATTAACGCAGATATTACAGGAGGCGTTCAACCTTATGTATTAACCGATAATTTAGGAAATACATTAACACAGCCAATTATTTATGTGCCGGAACAAACAGGCTATTATAATATTACAGTTTCTGATGCCTGTAATTTAAAAAGCTCTGACGAAGTTTATATAACAGTTAATCAGTCTCCTAATATAAGCATTAGTGCTGATAAAAATTCAGGCTGTAGTCCATTGCTTGTAAATTTTGTAAATAACAGTACATCAACAACCGATACGTATATTTGGAATTTTGGTGATAATATTACATCTACATTTAGTAACCCATTACACGTTTACAAACAATCCGGCACTTTTAATGTAGAGTTAACAGCAATTTCTGACAAAGGTTGCGTTACAAATAAAACATTAACAAACTACATTAACGTATGGCCTAATCCAAATGCAAAATTTGAATATTTGCCGTTAGTTCCAACATTTATAAATTCTAATGTTTCGTTTACTAATTTATCAGAGGGTGCTAGTGCTTATTTATGGAGTTTTGGCGATGGAGCAACATCTAATTTGGTAAATCCAAACCATACATATGGTTCATCGGGAACTTATTTGGTTAATTTGGTTGCTTTATCATCGTATGGTTGTAAAGATACAGTATTGTATTCTATTGAAGTTAAAGATGGTATGACATTTTATGCTCCAACAGCTTTCTCACCTGACCACGATGATATAAATAACGATTTTTATATTTTAGGTACCGGAATACAGGAAGATGGATTTGTATTAACTGTTTATGACAGATGGGGCGAAATTGTTTGGCAAACAACAAAGTATAACGCAGATACAAAAATGTCTGCCAAATGGAATGGCGTAGCTAAAGATAATTCGGTAGTAGAATCAGGCGTATATAAATGGCTGGTTAATTATAAAGATATAAATGGCATATCTCACGAAGAATCGGGTAATGTAACCGTTATTAAATAAAATTATATAATAAAAATATAATATTTTATTAAGCTCAGTATAAAATAATAAGTATCTTTAAAATCTCTTTAAAATACTTATGAATAGCAAGCAAAAATTAATTAATACAAAAAATGCAGTGTTAAATTCTTATTCTCAGATTTTCTTTTCTGATAATAAATTATTTGCAGTGTTGTTATTAATAGTTTCGTTTATCGATTTTTACGCAGGAATTTCAGGATTAATTGCTTTACTTTCATCAATATTTGTGGCTGATTTCTTAGGATTTAACAAAACTAAAATTATTTCCGGTGTTTATGGTTTTAATCCTTTAATGGTTGGTTTGGGCTTAGGTATTTATTTTCAATTTTCGTTAGTATTAATTCTAATAGTGATAATTGTTTCAATTTTTACATTATTTTTAAATATTGCTTTAGAAGGCGTAATTGGTAAATATTATCTGCCGTACTTAAGTATTCCATTTTTAATATCTATATGGGTAATTACACTGGCAGGGCAAGAGTTTTCATCAATGGGAGTTAGCGAGCGAGGCATTTATTTACTTAACGATTTATATTCGATAGGAGGCGATTGGCTTGTTAATAGTTATAATTTCTTTAACGATTTACCTATATATACATCAGTAAAAACCTATTTTATTTCGTTAGGTGCAATATTTTTTCAATATAATTTACTTGCAGGTATATTAATTGCCATTGGTATAATTTTCGTTTCACGAATCTCGTTTATTTTGTCTGTTTTGGGTTTTTTTTCGGCCTTTGTTTTTTACCGAATAATAGGTTCCGATATTTCAAATGTAACATATAGTTATATAGGGTTCAATTATATATTAACATCAATTGCGTTAGGTGGATTTTTTTTAATACCAAGTAAGAAAACATATTTTTGGGTTGTTTTATTAATTCCTCTTGTTGCAATTTTAACAATAAGTTTAAGTAAGATTTTTGGAGTTTTTGGTCTGTCAATTTTTTCTTTGCCGTTTAATATTACTGTTTTGTTATTTTTATATATCTTAAAATTAAGAATTAAGCCGGATAAAGAATTAACAGAGGTTGTAGTTCAGCAAAATTCGCCGGAGAAAAATTTATATTCCTTTTTAAATTATGATAATAGATTTAGCAATTTGTTAAATAACGTACCGGTTAGGTTGCCTTTTTGGGGAGAATGGACTGTTTCGCAAGGACATAATGGAGAGCATACACATAAAGATGAGTGGAGGCATGCTTGGGATTTTATTATTACCGATATTCATAATGAGCAACATCAAAATACGGGAGAGAAATTACAAGATTATTATTGTTATGATAAAGCTGTATTATCGCCATTTAATGGTTATGTGGTTGAAATTGAAGATGGAGTTGAAGATAACAAAATAGGTGAGAAAAACCTTGATAAAAATTGGGGGAATACAATTATTATTAAGTACTCTGAATATTTATATGCAAAACTATCTCACTTAAAAGTAGGTAGTTTTTTGGTTGAAAAGGGCGATTATGTTACAAGTGGTCAAATACTGGCAAATTGTGGCAGTTCAGGTAATTCGCCTGTTCCTCATTTGCATTTTCAGTTACAAACAACTCCTTATATTGGCTCAAAAACTTTGGAATATCCAATATCATATTTCTTACTTAAAAACGCAGATAAGCCCGAACTTAAATCGTTTAAAATCCCGAAAAAAGATGATATTGTTTATAATTTAGAAAAAAATGACATAATTGAAAATGCATATAATTTTATAGCAGGTCAAGATATTTATTTTAAAAATAATACTGAAAGTAATAGTATAATAGTTGGTAAATGGAGTGTTGTTGCTGATATTTATAATAATCAATATTTATATTGTAAGAAAACAAACTCTTATGCTTATTTTACAAAAGATGATAATTTCTTTTATTTTAATAATTTTGTAGGCGATAAAAATTCGTTACTGTATTATTTTTATTTAGCAAATTATAAAGTCAATTTTGGCTTCCTCAAAGATTTAAAAATAACAGACTCTATAAATCCGCAAACTTTGTTTCCTAAATATAAAATGGTTTTTCAAGATGTAATTGCACCTTTTTATATTTATCTTAAAGCTAATTATAAACTAAAGTATATATCATTAGATAGCGATTTTACATCTTCAACAATAGAATTAAATTCCGAGATTATTAAGCAAGGTAAATTGTTGTATCAATTTAAAATAGAAATAAACGAAAAAGGAATATCAAAATTTGTTGTAATAAAAGATGAGGAAGAGTGTGTTTTTAATAATTAATGGCATTAATTTATTCTGAAAATTCCGTTTAATTTAGCTCGCCTTTTCCTTCACGAATAATTTGTATATCGCCATCAGAGCAATCAACAACAGTTGATGGTGTATTATCGCCATATCCTCCATCAATAACTATATCTACTTTGTCAGCATAATTATCGTAAATTAGTTCAGGGTCTGTAGTGTATTCAATTATTTCATCATTGTCGTAAACAGAGGTGGTAAGTATTGGGTTGCCAAGTTCTTTAACTATTTCAAGAATAATATTATTGTCAGGTATTCTAATTCCGACAGTTTTTTTGTTGTTTTTAAACAATTTAGGTACTTGACTGTTTGCTTTTAAAATAAAAGTAAATGCACCCGGTAAATTTCTTTTTAATACTTTAAAAATAGGCGTGTTTATTGCTAAGGTATATGACGATAAATGGCTTAAATCGTGGCAAATAAAAGAGAAATGAGCTTTCTTTATATTCAAGCCTTTTATTTGAGCTACTCGCTCAACAGCTTTTGGGTTAGTAATATCGCATCCTAAACCGTAAACAGTGTCGGTAGGGTAAATAATTACACCTCCTTTTTTTAAAACATCAACAATTTTTTTTATTTGTCGTGAATCAGGATTATCATTATATAATTTTATTAGCATGGCGTTTGTATTTCAATAAAAAAGCCCTTAAAGTTAATAAAATTAACAATAAGGACTTGTATTTTCAATATGCTGTTAAACAATTATTTTTTTGCAGCTTTTGCGTGGTCTGCAAGAAATTGAGCTAAGCCAATATCTGTTAAAGGGTGTTTTAATAAACCTTTAATTGCTGAAAGTGGGCAAGTTGCAACATCTGCACCTGCTTCTAAACACTTAATTATGTGCATTGTATGACGTATTGATGCAGCTAAAACCTCTGTTTCAAAACCGTAGTAGTTAAAGAAGTCAACAATTTGTTTTATCAATTCAACACCATCAGTAGAGTTATCATCTAAACGACCAATAAATGGTGAAACATATGTAGCACCTGCTTTTGCTGCTAAAAGAGCTTGACCTGCCGAGAAAATTAAAGTACAGTTTGTGCGAATATTTTTACTTGATAAGTATTTTATTGCTTTAATACCATTTTCGGTTACTGGTACTTTTACAACAATTTGAGGGTGTAAAGCTGCAAGTATTTCACCTTCTTTAATCATTCCTTCGTAATCGGTAGAAATTACTTCTGCACTAACATCACCTTCAACAATTTCACAAATTGCCTTATAATGATTTATTACATTTTCTTCGCCACTAATACCTTCTTTTGCCATTAAAGATGGATTTGTTGTAACCCCATCAAGGATTCCCATAGCTTGAGCTTCTTTTATTTGCTCTAAATTTGCTGTATCAATAAAAAATTTCATAGAATTATTTTTTTTTGCAAAAGTACAATAATAAGTTGAAAGTTTATCAATAATTTTCTTTGTCTTTATTTATTCATATCTTTATTAAAAATTTAAAATAAAATGAGTAAAAGTATATTTGTAATATTATTTACTATATTAACTATAAATGGTGTTTTTTCTCAAATTAATGATGTAAACAGTTATAGTCGGTTACATTTGCAATATAATGAGTATAATTCAATTGTTGGCTTTAATGCCGATATTTACACTGGCTCTAATTCATTAAAAAACACATTTGTAAATTCGTTTTTAACCAATTCGTTTATTACTGATGAATTAAAACAGGCAAATAATTTACACGATAAAAACTATTTTGGATTTAAAAATCAGTTAAATATTTATTATTCTACACTAAAAGATACTTTGTGGAATATTGCAAATATGGGATATAAAATTTCTGTAAATAGTTATTCATTTCAAAACATGCAGTTTTCACGCGATTTTTATAACATTGCAATGTTTGGTAATAAAATGTACGAAGGTAAAACAGCAAATATTAGCGGTTTAGATATTAATTATTTAACATTTCAATCGGTAGAATTTGGCTTGTTTAAACGATTTAAAGAACCTACAAATGGGTATCATACATTGTATCTTGGTTTAAGTTTTATTAAAGGGCAAGATTATAAATATATGTATTTAAACAATGCTAATATGTTTACAGCTAATGATGGCGAATTTATTGATTTAGAGATTAAAGGTTCGTATTTTGGCTCAGATAGTGTTGCGTCAAATTTTGCTACTGTTGCTGGGTTAGGAGCATCTTTAAATTTTTATTGGGCTTACGAAGATGTTAAACATAATGCACGTTTCGAGATTTCGTTTACCGAGCTTGGTTTGGTTTCGTGGTATGATAATCCGCTAAATTATAATGCAGATACAACAATTAGGTTTGAAGGTGTTGAAGTAAATAATGTGTTAAACTCTACAAATACTACTTATAATAATATTTCTAAAGACAGCGTAATAAATACTGTTTTCTCACAAAAAGATAATACTACTTTTAATAAAGCGTTACCAAAACAATTTAATATATCTTATACAAAAATAATGTTAGATAGAAAATATGAACTTAAATTAGGGGTAGGTTATATTTTTAATGCTAACCAATTTATGCCTGCCTTATATGCTAATAATAAATTTGTTTTAGACCCTAATTTTAACATATCGTTGCTTATTGCTTATGGGGGGTATTCAAATTTTAATCTAGGATTAGGAACAAATTTTAGAATAAAAAAACGATTTGTGGGGTACGTTGGTACTACTAATATTTTAGGATTTATTTTACCTGAAAAAACATATTCGCAAGCGTTATTTGTGAGTTTAGCATATTTGTTTGGCAAAAAGTAATTGCGAAGTAGAATTAACAATTATTACATTGTTAATTCTACTTTGTTTTAATACTTTTGCACTCAATGATAAAAAAAATTGCAACACCGTTTTTACTTTTAATAAGAATAATCTTGTTTTGGATATTTTTATTTGCAGTGTTACGTTTAACGTTTATTCTGTTTTATGCAGGAATAATTTCTGAAAGTTCTACTCCATTATCTGATATTGTACAAACATTTTGGTATGCAGTACCTCTTGATTTATCTATGGCAGGCTATATTGCGTTATTGTCGTGGATAATTATTAATATTCAAATAATTATAAATACTCCTTTTGCAGATAAAATACATAAAATAGTACAATATATACTTATTGCTATTGCTACAATTATTACTATTGGAGAAATAGGGATATATGGAGAATGGAAAACAAAATTAAATTTTAAAGCTCTTGAATATTTAAAGCACCCTTCTGAAGTAATTGAATCAGACAAAACCTCTTTAATGATTATTAAGGTAATATTGTTTATTGTGCTAGTTAGTTTGTTAATTTTTATTTTTAATAAATTATTTTACAAAAAATTAAGTAACTCTAAAATAACTAAAATTAGCATTATACCTTTTTTTTTAATATCACCTGTATTTCTTTTTTATTTTGCACGTGGTGGTTTCGATGCAATACCAATTAGTCAAAGTTCGGTATATTTTTCTAAACATACAATTGCTAATGATATAGCTGTAAACTCGTGGTGGAATTTAATTTACGATATGTCGCATAATATGGATATTGTAGATAAAAATATTTATGAAAGTATGCCAAAGCAAGAAGCTATAAAGATTGTTAAGCAACTTCATAAGGTAAAAAAGGATACAACAATAAGTATTTTAAAAGTACAAAAGCCTAATGTGGTAATAATACTTCTAGAGAGTTTTAGTGCCGATTTAATTGCATCGTTAGGAGGTAAGCCGGGAATAACTCCTGAAATAGAAAAATTAATCCCTGAAGGCTTGTTATTTACACATTTATATTCAAGTGGTAACCGTTCGCAACAAGGTATTGCCTCAGTTTTTGGCGGGTTTCCTGCCTTGCCTTTAACAACTTTAACTACCACACCCGCAAAAATGCATAATACACCAACAATAACAACTCGTTTTAATGATGCCGGCTATAACACCTCGTTTATATATGGTGGACAGTTGCGTTACGGAAATATAAAAGCATATTTAATGCACAATCAATTTCAAAAAATAATGGAAGTTGATGATTTTGAAACTAAGTATCCGAAAGGAAAATTAGGAATACACGACGAGTTTATGTTAAGCGAGTTATTAGAACAGAGCAATAAGAAAAAAGAACCGTTTTTCTCTGTTCTTTTTACATTAAGTTCTCATTCGCCATACGACCAACCATTGCAAAATTCAATAAATTGGGGCGATAGTGAAGACCAATTTTTAAGCTCCGCTTATTATACTGATAAAAGTTTAGGTGATTTTTTTCGCAAAGCAAAAAAAACAAATTGGTATAAAAATACTTTATTCATTTTGGTTGCAGACCATTCGCATAATACTTATAGGCACTGGGCTATAAACCAAAAAGAGTACCGTCATATACCAATGTTATTTTTGGGCGATGTGTTAAAAGATGATTATAAAGGTGCAAAGTATAATAAAGTTTGTTCGCAGACAGATTTAACAAAAACACTTTTAAAGCAATTGAAATTAGATGCTACAGGTTTTTCATGGAGTAAAGATTTATTTAATCCTTACACTCCTGAATTTGCCTATTTTGAATTAAATCAAGGGTTTGGATGGATAACTCCTGGTGGCTACTTGTCATACGACCACTTTAATAGCCGATATTTTCAGAATACATATACAGATTCGTTAAAAACCGAAAAACAAAAAGAAGGTGCAGCGTATTTGCAGGTATTGTTTCAAGAATTTATAGATTTGTAGAATGATTGAGAGTATAAAACAATATTACAAGCAAAGTCCTTTATTGTCAATAACTTTTGTCGGACTAATTTTGCGACTTGTAGCAGTTGTGTTTTCAAAAGGTTATGGAATGCACGACGATCATTTTCTTATTATTGAAGCAGCACAGTCGTGGGTTGATGGTAACGATTATAATAATTGGTTGCCCTGGAATATGAAAAATCCCACTCCGTCAGGACATAGTTTTTTTTATGTTGGTATTCATTATTTATTATTTATGTTTTTTAAGTTATTAGGTATTACAGAGCCTGATACAAAAATGTATTTAATACGTTTTATTCATGCAATATATTCATTATTAATAATATCATTAAGCTATAAGATTACAAATAAATTATCTAATTCAAAAACAGCAAAAACAGTAGCTTGGTTGTTGGCAGTAAGTTGGTTTATGCCATTTTTAAGTGTACGTAATTTAGTTGAAATTGTATCTATACCGCCACTACTTGCAAGTGTTTGGATAATAATTAAAGATAAAAAACATAACTTTCTTAAATACTTTTTAGCCGGTTTTATAGGTGCATTAGCATTTTCAATCAGGTTTCAAACATCGTTATTTATTGGAGGTATAGGATTAGCACTGCTTTTTCGAAAAGAATGGAAAGAAGCTATATATTTTGGAGTTGGGGCTGTTTTGTCTATGGTAATAATTCAGGGAGGTATTGATTTATTTATCTGGGATAAACCATTTACCGAATTTGGAGAATATGTTAGATATAATTTAACACATAAAAATGATTATGGAAGTGGTGCATGGTACACATATATTTTGGTTCTGTCAGGTTTAATGATTCCTCCATTTGGTTTGCTGTTATTTTTAGGAAGTTTAAAAACTTCGAAAAAACTTTTAATAATTTTTATTCCAACACTTATATTTTTTGCTTTTCATTCATATTTCCCAAATAAACAGGAACGCTTTATTTTTCCTGTTCTTCCAATGTTTTTGATATTGGGTAGTATTGGTGTTGATAATTTGCTTAATGGTGTTTTAAATAGTAAAATTTGGCATAATATTTATAAATATAGTTTGTATTTCTTCGTTATTGTAAACATAATTTTACTTCCATTTACAACTACTGTATATTCAAAAAAAGCACGTGTAGAAGCAATGTTATTTTTAAAAGATAAGAAACATAATCAATATTTTATTCACGATGCAACAAATAAAAATGGAGGAAAAATGTTGCCTCGTTTTTATTTAAACAGATGGGATATTCATAACGATTATATAGCTACATCTAAAGAGTATTACAAGTGTATTAATTTTAAAGGTAAATATGTTTTGTTTTTTGGTAACGATAATCTCTCGACTCGTATTGATAGTGTTGAAAAATATATAGGGGAAATTAAACCTGAGTATAAAGCTGCTCCAAGTTTTGTCGATTATGTATTAAACAAAATGAATAGGCATAACGCTAACGATACTATTTTTATTTATTCTAAAATAATAGAATGAGAGTTGTTTATTTATTATTATTATTATTAATAGTTAAAATATTATTTGCACAAAGAGAATATTTAATTGAAAAAAAAAATAGTATTTTGTTTAATGAGTTTTCTATTTCAGTAAATAGAACTGATTTAGGTAAGTATTCATCTAATAACAAAACAGGGTTTGGGTTTAGTACCTTATTTACAGCTCGTTCAGCAAAACGTATTAACATATTGTTTGGCATTGAATATAATAATACAAAATATTACGCTAATTTAATAGGTATAAGCCATTTTTCATATGTATCAGATGCTACTTATTCAATTAATACATTATCAATTCCATTTTTTTTAAGAACAAATTTTGGTAAAAAAATAAAGTTGTTTGTTGAATTAGGAGGTTTTCTTGATTTCAATCTTTTTTGTTCAAGCAGAGGTGTTGAACATACATATTATCCAAATAATAATAATCAAATAAAATATTCAGAAAGAAATTATTATGCTGTATCTTCATCGGTTACAGGCTTTAATTTTGGACCGTCATTAGGGGTAGGTATTAATATACCAATAAGTAAATATAGCTTTATTTTAAAAACTGATTACAAACTTGGAATTAGAGAATTATTTATTGAAAGAACTAGTTTATATAACCAATATATTAGATTAATAATTGGAGTTAAAATATAAGAAATAATTTATTACATTTGCAAACTATTATTGCCCGGGTGGTGAAATTGGTAGACACGCCAGCTTGAGGGGCTGGTGACCGCAAGGTCGTGCAAGTTCGAGTCTTGTCCCGGGCACTCTCTAAAAAGCCGTATGTAATTGGTTATTATCGTTTTATAATAAGCGTAATTTATTATAATAAAATAGATACTTTGTTAAAAACCAAATTTATTTATAACTATTTTATTTAACTTTGTTACACTGAAAGAAGGCATTTGCGATTCTTTGAACCGATGTCTATCTTGTGTAGGGAAAAGCTAAGCTTTTTCCTACTTTTTACTGAAAGAAGGCTAAGCTTCATCATTACCCGATGTCTATCATGCAACTTTCTCTTTTTTATAGTTTTCAATATATACAGTATCATTTTTCCAAAGAGTATACAATAATCCTAGAATTTTACGTTGCATAGCAACAACCCCCGCCATTTTATAATCTTTTCTTTCATTAATTCGTTTGTAGTTAGCTTTAAAAGTATCAGAATACCTAACAACAGATAGCGTTGGCATGTATAATAAACGTCTTATATGACTATTTCCCTTTTTAGATATTTTAGTTTTACCTTTCCATAGACCAGACTCTTTTTGAACTACATCTAAGCCACTATAACTAGTTAATTGTTTTATACTTTTTACATTTACAAAACCTGCCGTTTCTGCAATTATCCCAACAACAGTAAAGAAACTCACACCTGGTATTGTTGATAATTTACTCACTTTTTCTGAAATGTTACTGTCTGAATTAACTAGTTTTCTCAAATCATTCTCAACAGCGTTAATTTGTGTATTAATATATTTAATCCTACGCTTATACCTAGTAACAACCTTTTTAAGTGGTTGTGCTGCATACTCCTCCGCATGTAATTTATTTTTAACGGATGTCCTTTCGTTTATTAACTGTTCCTTTTCCCTTGTTAATGTTCTTAAATGTCTATAAATTTTAGAATGCAGTACCCATGGGGTTAAATTTCTTTCTAAACCCATTTGTCCAATATTTTTAGAATCTACCTTATCTGTTTTGGTTTTGATGTTCAAATTTTCAAAATACTTTTTCGCGGTGCTTGGTAACAATACATGTACTACAACATCTTCTATGTCATAAAGAGAATAGGCTAAGCTTTCATAATAAACCCCGGTAGCTTCCATAGTTATATGTAGTTCTAAAGAATTGCCTTTTGTTTTATTAATCCATATAAGGAATTCTTTTACACCTTTTGTTGTATTTGCGAACTTTCGTGTTCTTTTAATTTTAATTACTTGCCCTGTTAAAAGGACCGTAAAAGCAGCGTCAAAAGTATCTTTTGACACATCAATTCATACATTTTGTTTTAATAGTTCCATCTGTTTTTTTAATTTTATTGTCGGTATTTTCTTCACAGTTTTCACTCGTCTCTTTATCCGAGATTGATGTTAAAAATATCATCCCTAAACACTTAGTCCAAACTTGCAAAAAAATAGAAGGAAATGACTATTTGTTAAACAAATAAACGAATAAGCGAATGATGTATAAATTCGAATACATTAAAGATTTTGTTCTTTTTATAATAAATTGTACTTTTAGGAAATAAAATATATTAATCGTTTAACTATGAAAAAATTAGTTTTTCCTATTTTGTTAATGTTTATTCTTTTGTCTTGCACTAAAGAAGAAGAACCAAATTACTCTACAGATAGAACAATGACAGCAAAATTAGATGGTAACTTATGGAGAGCTGTTACTCCTGAAGGAGCTGTTAAATCGGGTTTATATGTAATTTCCGGAGAATCTAAAATTGGGCATAAAATTAATTTATATATGACAGCAGTTTATGAAGGTGATTTTATTCTTGCCCCCACCTCTACCTCTTATGCCGAGTATATTTCTGCTGATGAGAATGATGGAAAATATACAACTCAAAATACTGATGGAACTAGTGGTAAAATAACAATAAAATCATTGAATACTGCCAACCATACTGCAACAGGCACTTTTTATTTTAAGGCAAATAAGTCTGGTACACATTTGTTAAAAACAATTTCAAGTGGAGAATTTACCGACATGCCCTATACCGATTTGGCTCCAGACCCTTCTAATAACGTAATGACTGCCAAAACTAACAATAATCAATGGGTAGGAACAAGCGTAACAGCCTCTGCTTTTATGGCATCAAATCAGTTAAAAGTTTCGGGCACAGATGGATTAGAAACTATTGAGCTTATTATGCCTGCTAATGTTGTAAATGGCACCTATGCTATTGATAACACTTCGTATTCGGGTAGTTATACGCAAGGAGTTGAAGGTTTTTCTGTTATTTCGGGAAGTATTACTGTTACTTCCAATAATACAAGTACAAAAACTTTAACCGGCTCATTTGCATTAGAAACCCAAAAAAATAGCGATACTTCTATTGAAGTTTCAATAACTGAAGGTACATTTAGCGTTGTATATACTACTTATAATTAATGAATAATACCGAATATCCTTCTAAGTTACTCGAAAACGCTGTAAATGAATTTTCTAAACTACCGGGTATTGGTAGTAAAACAGCTATGCGTTTAGTTTTACACTTGCTTCGTCAAAATGAGAACGAAGTTACTAACTTTGGCGAATCTATAATAAAACTAAAAAAAGAAGTAACATTTTGTGAAATTTGTAATAATATCTCAGATAATAAAATTTGTAATATCTGTGCTGATAATTCAAGAACAAAAGATATTGTTTGTGTTGTTGAAAATTTAAAAGACGTTATTTCTATTGAAAATACAGGACAATATAGGGGCGTTTATCATGTTCTAGGTGGTATTATTTCTCCAATTGACGGATTTGGACCAAACGACATAAATATTTCTAGCTTAGAAAACAGAGCAAAACAAAATAATATTAATGAAATAATTTTTGCTTTACCAACTACAATGGAAGGAGATACTACTAATTATTATATACATAAAAAAGTAAAAAAATACATTTCCTCTTTTTCTGTTTTAGCACGAGGAGTTGCTATAGGCGATAAATTAGAATACACAGATGAAATAACACTTGGGCGTTCTATTTTAAACAGAACAAGTTTTTTGTAAACTTTTTAGTAAAAACACAAAAACCCGCTTTTCTATAAAAGCAGGTAATGTATATTAAAAAAAGATTTTTATTCTTCTATTTCAATCATTTTGAAAGGAAGCTTAATTATTGACTGATAATCTTCGCCAGCTTCTAACATATCCTCATCATCTTCTTCGTAAAACCAGTTAACTTTAACATCGCTACCAGCTTTCGCAATAACTTCTAATTTCTTGAATACATCAAGAATACATTTAGACGAGCTTGTATTAAAATATTCTAATTGAATATTAACCTCAGTTGTTGGTTTAGCATTTCCAGAATACTCTTCTAGCCATGCTATTAAAGGATTGTAGAACTCTATAGAGTTTTCAGGAATTGATCTTCCTTTAATTTCAACTTTTCCTGCTTCAGCATCAAATTCAATTGATGGAGTTTTTTGTGTACCATCTCTTACAATCGATTCCATATTAATAAATTTTAGTTTATATTAATCATTAATTCAAAAAATATATAATCTTCATCAATCGGATAAAAATTATATTCATATTTAGAGCCTGTTTTACGGGCAATATCAATCATTCCTAATCCTCCACCACCTTTTTCTGAAAATTCTTTATTATTAAGAATCATTTTATAAAGCTGTTTCAATTCGTCTTTCGATAAAGAATTTATCTGCTCAATGCGGTCAGTTAAAAATCTTTCATTATCACTTTGTGTATAATTACCTAAAATTAATTTAAAAGATTCTCCTACTTTTAACAGTAAAGCAGCACCAAAAACTGCACCTTGCTTATCAATATCTACTTTACAACTATGATGAAATAAATTTTGAAGTCCTTCTACTAACGAATTATATATTTTCTTTCTTATTTTCGATGGGGTAGCAACTTCATCTAACCTAGATTCCGAAACATCTAAAAGGTTTGTAATCAATTCAGGAGTAAATTCACCTTTGTACTCCATTATTACTTCACCTTTCCTATGAGCTGTATACCAATCGTCTATAACAAATTTCATAATCCTTAATAGAATTCTTTACAATTTTTTAAATACAAATATAACTAAAAAAAAATATTATTATAGGTTATTAGTTAAGTTTTCTTTCAAATTATGAATTAATTATTGTTTTTTTGCAAGTAATTGTAATTAAGTTTTATTTAATCGTAATTAATGAAAATTATCTTTTTCTTATTATTAATTATTAGTTTATCATTATTTAGTCAAGAAAATAATTTTTTAAAAGAGTTTGATGTTTATAGGGCTAATAATAAGCAATTAAAAGAACTATCAAATTATTGTGATAGTACTATTTTAAAAAAAGAAGGGCTTAGTAAAACCGAATTTAAGTATCTGTCAGAAATAAATAATTTTTTAAATATAGATTCAATTAATTACAGAATACTAGTTTTAATAGCCGATTATTATTACTATAATGAAGATTTTTCAAACGCAATTAAGGTACTAAAAAAAGCTATTTCATTATCTCAAAAAAACAATTATGCACTTTATTATCATAATATTAATAATAGTAGTGGTGTTTGTTATTATCAGTTAGGTAAATACGATTTGGCTTTAGATTATTATTATAAGGCTCTTAAATACGACTCTGATAATAATATTATTAGAAGTAAATTTGATGTGTATCAAAATATTGGATTGTTATTCTTAAAATCTGGTGACTCTGAAAAAGCAAATTACTATTATACAAAAGCTTACGAATTAAAAGACTCAATAAAAGATGATAATTTTATTGCCGGATTACTAATAAATATGGCGAGTATGTATAAATACTACAATTACCGGGTTGACACATCGTTAGAATATAATAAGCAAGCATTAGTATATTATAAAAGAGCCGATAATAATTTAGGAATAGCTAGTGTTTACAATAATATTGGCGATATTTACGAATCAGAAAATAATTATAAAAAAGCGATAGATTATTATAACAAAGCCAACGGTATTTTTTCTAAAATTAACTACAAATATGGTATATGTGTTACATATTTTAATATAGGCTCAATATATTTTTCTCTTAAAAATTATTCAAAATCTTTAAAATATTTAAACTTAAGTTTAAACTATGCTGATAGCTTAAAAAACATTGAAATGCAACGCAATATATATAAAAAATTATCAGATATATCTTATGTAAAATTAAATTATAAAAATGCTATTGATGAATATAAATTATATGTTCAACTAAAAGATTCTATTTTAAATACAAAAAAACTCAAAAAGCTAAAAGATTTAGAAATAAAACACAAAAAATTACAAACAGATAAACAAATTACTAAATTAAAAGAAGCTCGTATTATTGAACAGCTCAATTTACTAAAAAAGAAAGATGAGTTATCAAAGCAACGTTATGTAATAATAATATTTATTTTATTATCAATAATTTTATTATCGATAGTGTTTTTTGTTTTCTACAGGTATAAGAGGTTAAATAGTAATTTTATAACTAAAGAAAAAGAAATAAAGAACACACAGAATTATTTAAAAACAAGTGAAGCACGTTTTAAAATTTTATTTGAAGAATCGCCTGATGCAATTTTTGTTGAAAATTCAGAAGGAATAATTTTAGATGTAAATAATGCTACAAGCAAGTTATACAAGAAAACAAAAGAGCAAATAATAGGAAAAAACATTAAAGATTTATCGCCAAGTATTGAGAAAGATAATATTATTACCGATTTAAATTACTGGATAAATAGAAAGGAAAAAACATTTAGAAGCTATGCACACCTCGATAATGGCGACAAAATACCTATTGATATTAAATTTTCGGTTATTGATTTTGATGGCGAAAAAGCCGGATTATTTATTGTTAGAGACATATCAAAACAAATTGAAATTGAAGAAAAATTAAAAGCTGAGAAAATAAAATTTGTTAAAGCTGATAGTTTAAAAAGCTTATTTTTATCTAATATCAGCCATGAAATTAGGACCCCAATGAATGCTATTATAGGGTTTTCTGACCTACTAAAAAACAATAAATTATCTAATGATAAAATTAATTATTATTCAGAAATAATAATTAATAATAGCGAAATCCTAATAAAAAGTATTGAAGATATTATTGATGTTTCTAAACTTGAATCAAATAGTTTATCAATTAATTATTCCAATTGCAACCCCAAAATAATGTTTAATGAAGTGTACGATAGTTATTTAACCAAGGCGAAAGTAAAAGATATAGAATTAAACTTATTAATTGATGATAACTATACTGACAAAATAATAACTGACCCATATAGGTGTAAACATATACTTGAAAACTTGCTTGGTAATGCAATAAAATTTACTGAAGTTGGTAAAATAGATTTTGGTTATATTTTTAAAAATAATAGTATAGAAATATTTGTTAATGATACAGGAATAGGAATACCTGAAGATAAAATGGAGTATATTTTTGACCCGTTTTATCAAATACAATATGAAAATAATTTAAATTATGGTACGGGTTTAGGTTTACCAATAATTAAAGGAATTACCGAATTAATGGGCGGTAGAATAATAATAGATTCTAAAATTGGAGAAGGAACTAAAATTACCTGTATCTTTCCAATAAAAAAAGATTAGTTATTTAATTTCCATGTTCTTTTATCGAGAATGTATGTAGTAATTAGAGTAATAATAAAAATAAGGTTAGCAATACCTACCCAGCCCCAGAATTTTATTTTTAATGTTAATTCTTTTCCAACAAGATCTTGTGAATTTCCACCAAACATAAATACGATTAAAACAAATACAGCTATCCATAAATAGTTTTTCTTATTTTTTAGGTAGAGTATTAATATTGCAATTATTGGAAGCGAAAAAATAAAATGCTCTACATCAGTAATCAACACACTAGGTATTAGCGCTATAATAATAAAAAATCCTAAAATTAACGATTTATTTTTCTCGTCATTATTATAATTTTTTGAAGTGAACCAGAAAGAAATAGAGATTAATAAAACTAAAAAACCTAATAAAATAAATGTAAAACTTTGAGGAATTGTCATTCCTAAATAATAATCTAATAAATACGTAATAGTATATGGACTATATAAATAATCTGAATGAGCAAGCATTGCATTAAACCATCCCAAATGTAAATTATAACTATGTGTAAAACCTAGTATTGCACCTGTAAATAAGGTAAATACAACACCCGCTGATACCATCGAAATTAAGGTATGTTTTTTATTAAAAAGAAATAAAATAATGGTTAAAACTATAAAATATGGTTTTAAAAGAATAACTAAGGCAAATAATATTCCTGCAGCTATTTCTTTAGACTCAAGAATTAATTTTATAATTAAAATAAAAATAAAAATAATTATCGTGTTTGTATTCCCCATATGTAGATCTCTTACAACATGTAAAATCACACTAAATAGTATTAAAAAAGATGTAATAACCCTTCGTTTATTGTTAGTAAAAAGATATTTATTGACAAATTGTTCTAAAATAATAATTGAAAATATTGCTGCTATTGAGCTTAAAATAAAATGAATTATAGCTGCTATTTTAAATGAAAATAAAGTATATCCAGAAAAAATAAATAACATAAAAGGTGAGTATTTATAAAATCCTGTACTAAGTCCAAACGAAATTCCGTAAACCTGGTCGCCACTTAGCATAGCTTTTGCAGCCATATAAAAAACCTTGAAATCCTCGGTACTAAATTTACCATTTTTTGTTTCTATTACTACCATTAAGGCAAATAATATAACCGATACACTAATAAAAATAATGTAATCTTTTAGTTTTAATAATGCCATATGAAAAGTGTTTTGGTTTAGCCAAATATTCGTTTAAAAAACGATTTTTTTTGTTTCTTTTTAAATTCTTCCTCTATGTTTTCTAGGCTTTCTTGGGTTATTAACTCCCATATTTTAGACCAACCTAGAAACCCACCAATATTTTTATCATCAATATAAATATCGGCATTAATTTTTCTACTTATTTCGCCTTCAACATACTCTTCTTCAGGATAATTTTTATTTATTGCATAAAATTCAACACCATTTTCTTTACAAAACTCAACAGCCTCATCTAGCTCTTTACCGGCTCTATATGTCCATAATATAAGCCTAAAACCTTTTTCTTGCAAAGCTTTAAGTGTTTCAAAAGCAAATAGTTTAGTCTTACCAATTGCCGGATATTCGTGTTCAACCACAGTGCCATCAAAATCTACTGCTATAATCATCGTAGTAATAGTTTTTAGTTTTCTTTTGCGGCTTTAACAAATGCAACAAATAGTGGGTGTGGATTTAATACGGTACTTTTATACTCTGGGTGAAACTGTACACCAACAAACCATTTATGTTTTGGTATTTCAACAATTTCGACTAAGTTAGAGTCCGGATTTAATCCTGAAGCTATCATACCTGCAGAATTATAGTCTTGGGTATAATTATTATTAAACTCATAACGATGACGATGACGTTCGGTAATATCTTCTTTGCTATAAGCGGCAAAAGCATTGGTGTCTTTTTTCACTTTACAAGAATAACTTCCTAATCGCATTGTACCACCCATTTCAGAAATGTTTTTCTGATGCTCCATAATATCAATTACGGGGTGAGGTGTTGCGCTATTCATTTCGGCAGAATGAGCATCTTTTAAGTTTAATACATTTCTGCCAAACTCAATAACCGCACATTGCATACCTAAACAGATTCCTAAAAATGGCACATTATTTTCTCGTGCATATTTTATTGCCGATATTTTACCTTCAATACCTCTGTGTCCGAAACCCGGAGCAACAAGTATTCCTTGCAAACCCTCTAATTGGTCAAAATAGGTATCTGTTATTTTTTCTGAATTTATCAACTCTAATTTAACTTTTACATTGTTAACAGCACCTGCATGTATAAACGACTCAATAATAGATTTATACGCATCAGGTAACTGTGTGTATTTTCCAATCAAACCAATTTTTACAGTTTTTTCAGGATTATGAAATTTATGCAAGAAATCTTTCCAAGGGCCTAATTCTGGAGTTTCGTTTTGCGGCATTTTAAGTTTATCTAAAATTACCTTATCTAAACCTTCAGATTGCATTTTTAATGGCACTTCATATATTGTAGAAACATCAATAGACTCAATAACAGCATCTTGTTTTACATTACAAAAACGTGCTACTTTATCTTTCACTTCAGGTGTTAAATCATGCTCTGTTCTTAAAACAATTACATCTGGCTGAATACCATTTTCAAGCATTATTTTTACTGAATGCTGTGTTGGCTTTGTTTTAAGTTCGCCTGATGCTGCCAAATATGGCACAAGTGTTAAATGAATAACTGCTGTATTATCATCACCCAATTCCCATATTAATTGACGTACACTTTCAACATAAGGTAATGACTCAATATCTCCAACTGTACCTCCAATTTCAGTAATAACAAAATCATACTTTCCCTTATTACCTAAAAGCATTATTCTACGCTTTATTTCGTTTGTAATATGTGGAATAATCTGAACTGTTTTACCTAAAAAATCGCCTTTTCGTTCTTTATCAATTACTGTTTGATATATTCTACCGGTAGTAACATTGTTTGCTTGCGTAGTCTCAATATTTAAGAATCTTTCGTAATGTCCTAAATCTAAATCGGTTTCAGCACCATCAGTAGTAACAAAACACTCTCCATGTTCATATGGATTAAGAGTACCGGGATCTACATTAATGTATGGGTCAAGTTTTTGTATAGTTACTTTGTAACCTCGTGCTTGAATTAATTTTGCGAGTGAGGCAGATATTATGCCTTTTCCTAGTGATGATGTTACACCTCCTGTTACGAATATATACTTTGTGTCAGCCAATTTGATATATTTTTTAGTTAAAAAAGATGTATGCAAAGTTAATATTTATCTATGTATTATTAATGATAAAAAAGAATTATTTTAATTGATATCAGTAAGTGCTTTTTTTTACGGCTAAACACTAATAAAACACAGGGCAGACTTACACTTTTAATATAGCACAAATATTTATATTTGCAAACATACGAGACACAGATTTTATATGATTTTTATGATAATTGTTTTGTTTATACAGCATATAATACAAACTTAAGTACGAGCGTTGAGCGAACGGCGTCAG